>DATKTW010000024.1:0-21601 GCA_035530895.1 Candidatus Nanopelagicaceae bacterium | reverse complement strand
TTCATCAATCCCAACCCATACTCTTCGTATAATTCTTTTTTTGAAGAAGGTATTACTGGAAAGTCAATACTATATCTTTCAATATACTCTTTTGCAACCATTTCACCAGATTGAGTTATATAAAGCAGCTTTGCGCCTTTTTCTTTAATTTCTGGAACCGCTTCTAATAAAATATTAAAATCTAGTTGACATATAGGACAACCGAAATATCTTGAAAAAATCAAGACTATTTTCTGCTTCCCTATTAATGCACTTAAATCAATCAACCCCGCATTGTAAGATTCTATTTTAAATTGAGGTGCTTTATCTCCCACTTTTATCTTGTTCTTAACCATCTTTAATTTTCACTAATTTAAATTTTAATTAGTTTAAATCTACTTTTATTTTATATATAATTTTGTATCACCTTAATAGATTGCTTCTCGGTATCTTAAGATGGTTATTTAAAATGAATTAGTATAAAGAAAAGTAAATTTAAAATTAGAGTTTTTTGCTATCATTAATGTAGGAACTGTCAATTACCAGTAAAAGCCAAGACTTCCTATCCAGATCAGAAAGAATAACGCAGCGAAAAAGGCCGTAAGTCCTAATATAGAAGATCTATTTTCCTTTATTAATTCCTTTTTTTTCTTAATTTCTGTTATATTCATGATCGTTCCTTAAAGAATAGAATATTTATCTCTACAGATAATAAAAAATATAAATATGTTAGATTAGTCCTATTTTTTTTATTCGCGTTGCTATTTATTTTTCTAAAACAAATGGTCGCTGAAATGCGAAGCTTTACTAAGGATTTGAATAATTTTTTGCTTAAATAAGCATAAATCCCGTTTATAATGAGTGTTTTCTTATTAAAAATCAATTCATGCAAATATCATCATGATTTAATAAAAAATATCTAATATATCTGAAGTCTAAGAATTCTCAACATTTAGTAATATTTTATTTGGAAACATGTTGTAATTGCTTCTTAAATAATTATAGATAATAAATCCATTGAGAATTCATAATAGGTTAATTTTAATAGTGATATGTTCACTAGAAATATATTGTAAGCATTTAAATTGAAATCAAAAAATTAATTTCAAATAGAATTAAAAATTAAATGGCTTATTAATATGTGAGGAAATATTATGGTAAAAAAGGAATATATATGTGCAAAGGGTAAAAAATCTTCAATTATCATTGAAGATCTGAAAACTGAGATAAAAGAAGGAGCATCTATGATTTTGGGATTTGCTGGGATTGGATTAATAGGACCAATCGTAGCAAATACTTTAATTGAGCAAATTCCAGACATTACCGAGATAGGATTTGTTATTAGTGAGTATTTACCCCCAATTTCCGTCTTTTACGAGGGGGTATTAAAACATCCGTTTAGAATATATTATTCTCCTATGTATAATCTGATTGTTGGGATATCAGAGGTTCCTTTTCAAGTAGCTACAGCATATAACGATTTATCAAAAACGATTAATAATTGGTTACTATCTGAAGATGTTAAAGCGAAAGAAGTTGTCATTTTTCAGGGAATTCCTCAACGGGGTATTATTGACGATTATCCTGTATATTACGCAGCGGAAGCTGATATGGTCGAAAGTTTGGAGAAATATGATCTGAAGAAGGTAGAGAAAGGGATTATAGTTGGAGCTGAAGCAACAGTTTTAAACGAGGCATTATCAACCAAATTAAAAGCATACGCACTATTCACTCCTGTTTTAGAAATTCCAACACCTGAAGCTGCTGCTGCAATTATAGAAGTCTTGAATAAAATCTATAATTTAAATATTGAAACGGCTAAATTAATAGAAGAAGGTAAAGAGATTAAGGCTAAAATGCTTGAACTAGCCGAAAAAGCCCAACAATATCAAAACCAACAACAATTACCTGATCACCCTAAGGAAAGCTATACGCAATATTTTCAATAATTATTTTATTTCTATTTTTTTATCGGTTTAAACTGGAGAAACATTTTTTTTATAAAAACTAATTTTAATTTTATTTAATTTATTTAGTTAACTCAAACTTTCGATTGAGGTAAACGCTTATTAAGGAAAAATTTATCCCGGTTCAAATCGATCAAGAAATGTGTTTAAGATGTGAGCGGTGTTTGCGTGCTTGCAGAGCTAATGCAATCTATTTTGAACATGGAATTCGAAAAGTTGATTATTCAAAATGTGTTGCTTGCTTATCCTGCGTTTTAGTATGTCCTCGAAACACTATACAAGTTACTTCAATTGATCAACCCGAACAAATTGTCAGCATTAAAATTGACCACGAAAAGTGTTCGATGTGCGAGAACTGTATAGATCAAGACGGTGGCTTTTGCCCTCAAAATCTTTTTTATATAGATTCTGTAAAAAAAGGCGATAAGGTAGAAGTAGGTATTAGATTTAAGTTTAAAGAAATTGCAAAATGCCAGGGATGTCTAAAATGTGAAAAATCTTGTCCTGAAAAGGCAATTCAACCTGTTAAGTATGAATCTTAGTTTTTAACTTGATTAAAGGTTAGAGTTTCTGATTAACTTTCTGAATGATAAGACTTCGGATATTAGAAAATTCCGAAATCACTACGATCCCTTCCATATTTTTCAATTTCTTAATGTTTTCAATTTCAATATCTCTTATTTTCAGTACTAATGGCGATCCATCAGGTCGAGAAGTTACTATAGGCTCAAAGTCTTGGTCTGAAGGAAAAAGGTAAACTGTTTGCCCCCCTTTAATTGCTTGAGCAACGCAGTTAGTAACAAGTGTATCTGCTATACCATGCACGATTTTAGCCACTGAATTTGCAGATACGGGGCAACATAAGAAAAAGTCGAATTTACCAAGTTGTAAAGGTCCTGCGTAAAAAGGAATGTTTGGTGTTTTTTCTACCTTAACTTTTTCAACTGCTTTAGTTAGAGTTAACCATAGTTTATACCATTTGACAACTGCCTCACCTTCCTTTGATAGAATTACAGTAATATCAATATTATGATTATTTTGCAAATCAACCATTAAATCAATTAACTCTTGAAGTTTATAGCCCGTGCCAGTTATAGCAACCATTAGTTTATATGTCATGCCTAAAAATTATAAATAATTATTTTTAATATAAATTCAAATCATTAAATTAAAAACTTTAAGGTTTTACTTTATTAAAAGATTTAATCTCCTAAGTAGGATATTTATTAACTTCGACAAGTTGAATTTGTTTAGTACTGTTAAAATTAAATAATTTAGATAGAAAATAAATAGCAAAAAAAACTTGAACCTATGGTGTCAAACTCTGATGAAGAAGTTTCGAATGATTCAAATAGCAATGATGAAGAATACGGAGTTGTTTTAAAAAAACAAAAACAAAAACGGAGACGTATTTACCCTAAAAAGGGTAAAAAACCCTTAAAAGATGAAGATTCATATAAAATATTATGATATCTTAAGATTTAATCCTCCAATTTTTTAATCCTTTCCTCAAGTTGATTGATTTTTCGGTTCAAATTGTCTAAATTTTCATTTAATAGAAGGCGAAATCTTTCATAGATGTCAGTAATACCTTGTTTTCGACCTTTTTCCGACATCAAATCGATCTCTTGCTTGAAATTAAGGATATATTTGTAAAGGTCGGTGCAGAAATCATCAAATCTATTTTTTTCAAATTCTATACCTAATTCTCGGGATAATTTTAATTCTGCTAAATCTCCCCAATCTATGTCATCACCTTTCAATGGAATTATTGGAATTGAGAATTTATCTGCAAGCTGTAATTCATTTCGACAATCAACTGAATCAAATACAGATTTTTTCGTAGCAATAAACAATAAAAGTTGTGACTTTTGAACTGTATCTAACATCCATTCATCGATATTTCCAGCAAGATCCTCCTCACAGAAATATGCTTCAGAAATCTCTTTCTGGTTATTTAAAAATTTGACGAGTTGTTCAATTCGATATTCCTCAAAATCAATAACCGCATGAGATATGAAAACCTTAATTGTAGCTTTTTTTCTCAAATAATCTCTAATAATATCCGGAATCTTCTGAATGATGTTTTTCTCCTCGTCATTAAGTGGATTATCGGATAGGTTTAATTCTGTTAACTCTTCGAAGTTCCATATTTGCGTGGGAATCAGGTTAAAATTGTTTTTACTTAAATTTAATTTCGAAATCATTACAAGATTTCCAAATGACTCCGGCAATTGATAAAGTTTATTATTTGACAAATCAAGAAATTCAAGATTTGTTAATTCTCCAAAAGACTCTGGTAAAACTTCGAGAGGCGTGTGTGTAATGATTAAGGATTTCAAATCTTTAAACACTCCAAAGTTTTCTGGTAGCGTTTTAAATGAATATTCATACAATTTCCATTTAACTAATTTCTTGTTTTCAAATTCGATATTAATTGGATTTACATATTGCCTCATTCTCTCCTTTTCAATATTATCTTTTTCAAGCACTCTTATTATTTCTATTTGTTCGCTAGGCAGATTATACTTAATTTGAAAACGAAATAACCTAGGCGCTGAAATCTTTATCCCTCTATCGTGTAAATCTCTTAATATCTTAAGATTTACTTGGTTCCAGTCAAGATAAGTATTAAGATCCAGGTTTAACTCATTTAATCCACTTAAATCCAACAACCAATCGGGTAATCCAATGATATTATTCGATGCCAAGTTTAATGACTTAAGAGATGTAAAATTTCTTATACCATCAGGTATGATCTGTAAATTATTATCTCGTAAACTTAGTAGCTCTAATTTTGTAAGTTGCATTAGCCAATTAGGAAGATCATCCTTCTTGGAGAACTTTATGTAAAAGCTTTTAAGATTTTGTAGTTTTTTTACCAATTCACCAACGAAAGTTAGCTTATTTTCATCTAAATCAAGTTTTGATAAATCTAAACCAAGCTCAGTTATATTTTCATCATCAAATTTATAGGAAAAGCCAACAGAAGTATCACTCATGGCATTCACCTGATTTAATTCATTACCAATTGCTTTTGAGAGATCTTTAATTATATTTTTATCATCCTTCAATTTTTTAACACACAATTTCTTTTTATTTAAAGATGGATAGAATAATTTCTCTTTAATGATATTTAAATTTCTCTTTTTAGAGAATTTTATTAATACTTTAAGCTGTTAATTGATATTTCAAGGGTTAAAAATTAATTCGCAGGGTTATAAATTTGAAATTGTGCTTTTTTATTGTAAAATAGATTAAGTTAACGAATAAAGACTTCAAAAATTCCAATGGTAAGAGTTAATAATTTAAGCATGATAATTATTAAAATAGAAGAATCGAAAATTATTGTTCGTAATTAATTATGGATGCATCGAAGTATGTTTATCTTGATTATGCCGCGACTACACCAATGGATCCCCGTGTGATTGAAGAAGTTAATAAACATTTCAGAGAATCGTATGGAAATTCATCAAGTTTGCATTCTATTGGTCAAAAGGCGGCACAAACATTAGTTAAATCCCGAGAAACCGTAGCATCTTTAATAAACGCTAAGAGAGATGAGATAATATTTACATCCTCAGGTACGGAAGCAGATAATATCGCAATTTTAGGTGTAGCGCTTAAAAATCAAAATCGTGGCAAGAATATCATCACATCAGCGATAGAGCATTACGCAGTTGAAAATCCATGTAAAAGTTTAAAGAAGAAGGGATTTAATATCACATTTATACCTGTCGATAAATACGGTTTAATCGATCTAAGAGAACTGGAAGATATGATTACCGACGAAACGACTCTTATTAGTATTATGTTCGCAAACAATGAAATAGGAACAATAGAACCTATTAAAGAAATCGGAGCTATAGCAAAGAAACACGATGTATTGTTCCATACTGACGCAGTTCAAGCGTTTGGGAAAGTCCCAATTGATGTTGAGGCAATGAGCATCGATTTGCTTTCAGCGTCTGCTCACAAATTATATGGTCCCAAGGGTGTAGGAATGTTGTATCTACGGAATAAAGGAGTTAGAGAGAGCTGGGGGAAATTTATTGAGCCTATAATGTATGGTGGTGGACACGAAAGAGATATGAGGCCAAGCACTGTGAATGTTCCGGGTATAGCTGGTTTTGCTAAAGCAGTGGAATTGGCCAAAAACGAAATGCCAAAAGAAATTGAAATACAAACCAATTATAGGGATAAAATTATAAGAAATGTATTAGAAAATATTAAAGATTCATATCTAAATGGACATCCTACTAAAAGATTGCCCAATAATGTTAATCTGGGTATAAGATTTATAGAAGGAGAATCGATCGTATTAGATTTAGATTCAGAGGGCATAGCAGCATCTACAGGATCTGCCTGTTCCTCAAAATCATTAGATCCCTCCCATGTTCTATTAGCTATAGGTCTGAAAGCTCAAGACGCTCAGGGTTCTTTAAGGGTGACAGTTGGAAGGTTCACTACGGAAGATGATGTAAATTACTTCTTAGAAAAATTACCTCCCATAATTAACAGATTAAGAAAAATATCCCCCTTAAAAAAGGAGTGAATGATATGTTTAATGATGAGTCTCATAAAGAAAATTATCATTAAAATATCTATTTTTAACATACTTTTTCATAATACGAGTCTAATAATTATTTTAATGGTTCATTTATTTGATTAAAAGGAATTATCCCAGGTGTATTTTGATTCGGATTTCCTAATCCAAAATATAATTTTGTATTGAAAGCTATAGTTTTGGATCTGCGGTATTTCATACGACATATAATAGGATCATCAGCTAATAAATTTAATAATCCGTCATCTGTTAATCCTTTATTATGATTATAGACTTCATTTAATTGGTTCTCTGCATATCTTTGTCTTTTTTTTGAATATTTTGGTTTAATTAGGAACTTTTGCAAAGAATTTGAAATAAAAGTATTTGATCTTACTATTGTATCTGTAACATCTTCTCGATAATATTTAGTCGGTAGAATTTCTAATGCTATAATTTTTGATTCATCTGCTATGAGAAGTGTGCCGCTCGTTGGACTAGGTGTACTAATTATGAAATTATACATTGTTTCAGCATTATTACATGTTTCAAATGCTATTCTTGTTTTAATTGAACATGGAATTGATATCGCTCCCTTCATACGGTTTTTAATAAGAGTTACAGATAAAGCTACACCATGAGTATTCCTTCCAACTGGCAAACTTAATAAAGCTCCAGTTCTTAATGAAAAGATATCAGGTTTATTAGGCATTTTAATCAATGTAAATGTTAAAGTAGGCTTAAAAATCACTGCTAAATCAAAATTTTGCCCTATTAATGTTGAATTTTGATTTATTACACCAAATGATGTGCATCCAAAATCATAAGAATGAAGAGCTAAGTCGTAATTATTCATTGGAATTAATTGACCATAAAGGATATCTAAAAAACAATTTTGTAAAAGAATATCTCCGTAAAAAATATTTTCTAAAGCATCAGCCATCCCTTGCATTTCCTGTTGTAGATACCTTGGAATATATTTTTCATATTCTTGGGCCATACTAATAAATTTTTGATAAGAAAATCTTTTAGGAATATATTTTAGTGCAAGAAGTTCAATAAGGTCTTTCAATCTATGAATTTTTTTCGAGAGAAATTTGCCCTCAAGAAAACCTAAATCATAATGATCAAAAGCGTAGATTTCAAGATATTTTTGACCATTAGATTCATGCCAAATAGCATAATTCCCATCTAGATTATCAATTTTTTCCATATTTTGTTTATAATAATGTTTTTATTTATCAGTTTTATAAGTTTACTATAAGAAAGAAAATTTTATATTTTAATATCAAACACTATTTTATTGGTTTTTAATTAGTGTAAAATATTAGATTTTACTTATGGATAATCAAAAAAAGCTCGCAATCGTAATATTAATTGGAGGAAAAAACATCCGCTTTGGATATGAGTCTGCAGCGGTTTTAAATGTCCTTGGTAAACCCTTGATTCTTCATCAGATAGAAACACTTTCTAAGTTTGATGAGGATGTGTTCTTAGTCGCTCACTCAGAATACCAAATTAACTCTTATTATAAAAAAATGAATTTTCCACGAGATATCAACTTCATCGTTGACGATACGGAACTCTTAGGAGAATTAGAGGTAAGAACTCCAATGTTAGGTGTTTATTCTGGTTTTAAAGAGTTAAAAAGATTAGGATTCGAAAAAGGTTTTCTTTTATCAGGTGATATGCCTTTAATCAAACCGAAAGTAATTGAATTTATGATTAATAGCGTTAAAGGATATGATTGTAGTATTCCAAGATGGCATAACGGTTATTTAGAACCTCTATTTGCGATATATCCGGTTAAAAGTACTTTTGAACTTGCGAAAAAATCAATTCAAGAACGTAATTACGCGTTTAATAAAGTAATTGATAAATCATTACATATCAATTACATCTCCGTTGAAGAATCCATAAAGCCACTGGATCTAAATTTAGTTTCTTTAATCAATGTCAATGGACCAATCGATCTTGAAAAAGTAATTAAGTTATATCAATAATTTTTTTATGTAATTATATTCTTAAAACTTCTCACATTTAGTAGATCATTTTTTATAATGTCCAGATTTGCATACATTCTCCCCTAACAAAAATTCTTATCTTCTATTTAAAATTATTTGATTTTTTTAACTAAAGATCAATCGAAAATCGGAATCGTTTTTTTTCTTGTAAAATTGTTAAATATAATGGCTATTGAGGAATTTAAATTTTTAGAAAAAGCAATAGAACTCGAAAAAAAGGAAGAAATAGGTCCCGCATATAAAATTAAGTCATATAGTGAGAAATTGAAACTAATGGAAAGTAAGGAAATTCCTCAAAAGCCGATTGAAGATGTATTAAATCATTTATTCACTGAAAATAAAGAGATAACTGCAAAAACTAAAAATTCCATATCAAAAATAATATACTCACCAAACGACAGGATTATTATTCTAATCACAACTCTCGGACAAGATATTATTTGGAAAAGAAGTAAACTAATCTATTTGTACGGTTGGTTTTTTTATGTTTCCAAACCAAAAGCAAAACCTCCTAAACTAAAAAAAGTTGAAAGAAAGAAAGAACCTAAAACAGAAGAAAAAACCATAAGCAAAGAAATACTTGAGTTCGGAGATTTGGCTATTCCGTTAAAGGAAAAAGAGAATATGCGTTCGTTATATCATAACAAAGAGTACTTTAAATACTTAAAGCTTATTAAATCGGATAATATTGCACAAAAACCAATTAAAGAAGTTTTACACGATTTTTTACTAGAAAATCAAGACATCCCCATGAAGGAGAAGAAATCTATTGGAAAAATCATCTATTACTATAAAGAAAGGGTCATAGTCATTAAATCCTTAATAGGAGATAAGATGTATGAGAATTTAAAAAGTTTGGTAAAGAAATATGGTTGGTATTTTTATATTACTGGTGTTCCTGTCGGAGAAAGTGATATTTCGAAAGCTATTGATAAAATTGAAAGAAAGTTTGATGCCGAATATTTTACTGCCTTATCAATTTCAGACGGAAATAATGATGAAAAGTTAAGAGTTACTATATACCCGATTGTGTTAAAACCGAATCATAATTGTCACATACTAGGTTTAGGTAAACTAAATATCTTATTAGATTGTGGAATTTCTGAGCCCGAGAAGATACAAAATGAAGAGCAAATGGAACAATTAGAAATTACTGAACCGCTTGATGATAATGAGATCGAAGAAGATATAAGCAATAAAGATGAAACTAGACAAGAAAAGATTTTAACAAAACGTGATGACTTTAAGCATATCGATGATTATCTTAAAAACCTACCTCAATTAATTACAGAAGCGGAGAAAGAAGAATCAGTTACTGATGAGAAAGAAAGGTCGCTTCCTCCTATACCGAAAATAGACGCTGTATTTATCTCACATTCACATTTTGATCATGTTTCAGGCCTTAAAAAGTTAATTAAGTTAAATCCGGAACTTCCAATTTTGTGTTCACGCATTACATTGGATTTGTTTCTTCTAAGGGATTCAAATTACTTAAAACAGGAAAAAATTGATACGATTGAGCAAGAAGAATACTATAAAATCGTTGAAAATGTAATATATGTAGAGAATGGGGACAAATTAGAGTTTAAAGAGAAAAACTGCTTTTTATCATTTTTCCATGGCGGTCATATGCCAGGAGCACTGATGTTTTTAGCTAAAATTAATGATTTTCGATTTTTATATACCGGGGACTATACATATTATGATATTACGCCATTTGCGGGAACTAAGCGCTTTTTAGAACAGATTTCACGCCCAATTGATTATCTTCTAATTGACGGAACGAGTGCACAAGAAGAACACGGTAGCATAACTGACCAATTTCACAGCTTACTTCTATTTTTAGAACAAAAAGCCGAATACGAAGATAATGTGTTAATTGGAGCTGATCCATCAAGTCTTGCAATAAGTTTTATGTTAACGTTTTGGCGCTATTTTCGTAAACTTCAATTAAGACAAGGTTACACGAAGCGACCAAATATTTATGTAGATATGATGGTAAGGAAAAACATTCAAGTCATCAATCATCGGTACGAATATATATATGGTCCAATTTCGAGATTGATACGAGATAAAGCAAACCCATTTAATAGTATAAAATTTCGATGGTTCGATAGAACTGATTTAGAATTTCTTCGGAACAAAAACAATATTATTATTTCACATCCTCCCGATCTTTCCTATGGTTTAATTAGAAATATTATTAATTCGGTTGGTCGAAATCCTCATAATTTAGTGTTTCTAGCGGGAGCAATCCACGAACAACCGGGTATGGATTTAATTTCAGGGAGATCTGAAATTGAATTTTCAGAAACTTGGAAAGCTCCCTTCAGGGCATTGCTAATTAATACATTTATGCCCCAATTAAAAATAAAACTCCACGCAGATAAAATTCAACTCGCAGAGATGATTAAAGCTCTTGAACCGAGGGAAGTTTGTTTTTTCCACCAGTCGGCAAAACGACTTATAACAGCGGTGGATTATGTTAAAGAATTAGGAGTAGAAAAAGTCTCTTTGCCAATCAAGAGAAAACTCTTGATCTTGAACTAAACTTATCCTCTTATCTTAATATATACTTATTATGTCTTGAAGTATTATCATAAAAAATTAATTTAAAGGATCTTTTTATTTTGTATTAGAAAATAGTAAAAGCGTTGATTAAACATATATTCAGAAAAAGTCATGGATCACTTTCGAGATCCTCGAAATATGGGAGAAATGAAAGATGCTGATTCAATTGGAGAAAAAGGAAATCCCGTTTGCGGAGATCTCATGTATATTTATATTAAAGTAGAAGAGAAGGATGGAAAGGAAATAATAAGTGATATCTCATTTCAAACTTTTGGATGTGCTGCTGCCATCGCAACATCTTCTATGATAACAGAATTAGCTAAGGGTAAAACGCTCGAAGAAGCATTGAAAATTACTAGAAACGATGTTGCTATATCTTTAGATGGTTTGCCTCCAATTAAAATGCATTGCAGCAATTTAGCCGCTGATGCTTTACAAGATGCTATTAGAAAATATCGGGAGAAGGAAAAATTAAAACACCTATAGGGCCTTTAATAACTATATGGTTCTTAGTTTGGAAAGATAGCCTTACATGCTTTTTTTTATAATGATTAGGTTTAATTATCACAGCAATTTTTATTGATTAATAGAACAAGAATTACAATTAAAAATTAATTACTTGAGATAATAAAATGAGTCTGTTACAATGTCCTATTTATTCTGGAGCATTTGGTCCATTTGGTTGGGTTTTTATGCTTATTGGAGGAATCGTTTATTTGGTTATAAGTGTCTTGATCGCTAATTATTTACATAAAGACGCCATAAAAAGAGGTATAAACGCTGAATTCTGGTTAGTTTTTGGTTTAGTTTTCAATGTTTTTGGATTAATCTTATATCTGATCGTAAGAAAAAATTATAACCAAGAAAGAAAGGAATAAAAGATCAAACTTTAGATAAGAATTTTTTTATTATTTTAAATTTTATAGATTGTTAAAATTTCACATTTTTTTTTAGATTTAACTTTATTCTATATCCTAACTTCACCTGGGTTGTTTATTATTTTTTAGTAATTTATTAGTTATAACAATAATATTTAAATATATATTTTCTTGTATATATTTTAAAGTATTAAAATAAAAAAATATAACTGAGTTGATTGAATGAGTTTGACGGTATTACAAACATATGAACATCATATGACGGATTGGTGGTTTAATGTATTTGGACTATACGGATGGATTTTTATGATCGTTGGAACGGTTACGTACATAGGCTTGAGTGTTTTAATTGCTTACTATTTACATAAAGATGCTTTGAGGCGGGGAATCAAAAATTCTGAGGTTTGGTTGTTAATCGGATTAATACTAAATTTGTTAGGATTAGTTATATATTTACTAGTCAGAAATAGTTATAATCAAGTACCAGAATTCAAAAGCAAAGAAAGAATTTAGATTAAAAAACAAAATACGAGGAATAAATTATGATTTTTGATGAAATGCATGATGAATGGGGGCACATGATGGATTGGCTTACTCCTAATGGAGGTTTAATTTTTCTAGGCGTTTTTTCTTTTGTAATAATAGTAATTATATTATTGTTCGTACTTAATCGATACACGAATCGTGAAAAATACTTAGAAGATACAACTGATACTATAACTCCTTCCGGAAAACACAAGGAATCTAAACCATCTGAAACAACTAAATATTGTCCAGAATGTGGATCAAAATTAGACGATCGTAATTCTAAATTTTGTCCTTTATGTGGAACAAGACAATAGTTTCAACATAAAGTGAATATTTTTTTTCTTACAATTTTCAAATAATAATAGATTAGGTAAAAATTATTAAATTTGATGTTTCACATCTGTGCATTTTTAAATGCCTTTGCACAATGCTTACAGCAAAAATTTAAAATTTTGTTCCCAATTTTTTCACTATGATAATTATCGTAAAGCTTAACTCCACAACTGGCGCAAATTTCTAATCTTGACTGGATCGCAACTTCTATTAAGTTGTTAAATCTTAAGAAGATTCTATCTATGAATTCGTGACCTTGAGATGTGAGTTGATAACCCTTAGAGCGTTTCGATGTTTTAGATTTTGTAACATCTTCTACATATCCTTGAGATTTTAAACTTTTTAAGAAATCGTACACATAAGTTGGACTAGCTGTTTTCCCCAAATCCTTTTCTAGTTTTTTAAGAATGAAATACCCCGTAACTGTATTATTTGATTTTAATAACACTAAAATATAAAATTTGGTGAGATTTTGAATTTTAATTTCAGTTTCTTCAGCCATAATGGAATTACCTATCTTTTTTTAAATGTACTTTAAATTTATTATTGATCTATAGAATATAAAAATAATATTTAAATATATACTTTTTAATATATATATTAAAGTATAAATTTAACTAACTTTTAAAATAGAATTCATGAGAGAGATTTTATTGATGATATTAATGGATCGGTCAATTAAATTTTCAAATTATAATAAAAATCTATATTTAATTATTTCAATAATGAAGAATTAAGAAAAGAGTGATGTAAAATGTCAACGAAAACAGACGAAAAAATAAAAATAAAGCTCAGCGGTATGACCTGCGCATCTTGTGCTTTAAAAATAGAGACCAAATTGAAGAATTTAGATGGAGTAAACAGTTCAGTAGTAAATTTTGCGAGTGAAGAGGCCACAGTTGAGTATAATCCAAACACAACAAACTATACCATTATGCAAGGTGCGGTGAAAGATCTTGGTTATGGTGCCTCATTGGCCAGGGTTGAATTAAAAGTAGTAGACAACTTATCAGAGGAGAATTTTGAAAGACTTATTAATGAAGTCCTGAATATTAAAGGAATTCATGATGTTAGGGGGAATTTTAAAGCTTCAAAATTGTTCATTGGATTCAATGAATTGACACTAAACGATATTGAAGTATATTCTAAAGTTAAGAAATTAGGTTACAATATTGAAAAATCAGCTGGAACAATGGATTTAGAAATTGTGAAGCATAAGAAGGAAATGAGATATCGACTTCGTATTATGGTCATTTCTTTAGTATTTTCATTAATAATTACTCCCATTAGTTGGTTTGTTGTAGATTCATTCGAGAGAAATTTACTCCTTTTCTTTCTTGCATTAGGGAACTATGTGATTTCCGGGTCGTTTTTCTTAATTGGAGCATACAAATCATTAAAAAACAAATCTACAAATATGGATGTACTAGTTGCATTAGGAACAACGACCGCGTTGATTTACTCTATTTTAACAACTTTCTTAATATCAGGAAAAACATTCTATGAAGCCATGAGCTTGATAATAACTTTCCTTTTAATTGGAAAGTACCTTGAGCATAAAACTAAAGGACAAGCTTCAGAAGCTATCAAAAAATTGATTGGCTTGCAGCCGAAAACTGCTACGATTATAAAAGATGGAGACGAAATAGAGATTCCTATTGAAGAAATTGAAGTCGGGGATGTGCTAGTAGTAAGACCTGGTGAAAAATTTCCCGTTGATGGGAAAGTAGTAGAAGGAAAAACAAAGGTTGACGAATCAATGATTACAGGGGAGAGTAAGTATGTTAAAAAGGAAATAGACAGCGAAGTAATAGGAGCCACAGTGAACCAAACCGGTCTAATTCATATGGTAACTGAGAAAATTGGAAAAGAAACCTTGCTATTTCAAATAATAGAGTTTGTTAAGCAAGCTCAAAGTAGAAAAGCAGCAAAACAACAATTAGCTGACAAAATTAGCAATTATTTCGTTCCTGTAGTTATTATAATTGCGATCAGTGCTTTTCTCTATTGGTTTTTTATTGGGACTCAAATATATCCTTCACTTCAAGCTACACAGCTGGAGACATCTTTACAAATATTTACGTCAATCGTAGTTATTGCTTGCCCTTGTGCTTTAGGATTAGCTATTCCTACTGCGGTCATGGTTGGAACGGGTAAAGGAGCTGAAAGTGGTTTACTAATTAAGGGCGGAGATTCTCTAGAATCTATTAATACAATTAATACGATAGTGTTTGACAAAACAGGTACTTTGACTGTTGGTAAACCTAAGGTTTCCGTAATCTATTCAGAGAAAACATTAATGGGAACAGGTTATGACGATAATAAAGTTTTACTTTATGCCGGAAGCGCAGAGATGGGTTCAGAACATCCACTTGGAAGAGCTATTATAGAAGAAGCAAACCAAAGGACTATAGGTCTCGAACCCTTGACTGAATTCGACGCTGTTCCAGGGAAAGGGATTAAGACCAATATAAAAGGAAAGAGTGTATTGATTGGTAATGAAAAATTAATGATTGATAACAAAATCTCAATTGAAGATTATAAAGCTAAATTTCAGGAATTTCAGCAACAGGGAATAACGACTATCTTAATTAGTATTGATAATAATATACGGGGGATTATTGGAATCTCAGACAAGATGAAGGATCAAGCACCTTATGCTTTGGATAAATTAAGAGAAATGGGAATTGAAATTTACATGATTACGGGGGATAATATGCAAACTGCATTAAATATTGGAAGACAACTTAAATTCGACGAGGCTCACATTTTAGCAGAGGTTTTACCAAATGATAAAGCTTTAAATATACAGAAACTCCAACAATCTGGGGAGAAGAGGATTGTAGGGATGGTCGGTGATGGCATAAATGACGCTCCAGCTCTAGCACAAGCAAACGTAGGAATTGCTATAGGTTCTGGAACTGATGTCGCTATAGAAACGGCAGATATTGTTCTCATGAGAGGAGATCTTAGAAGTGTTGTCTCAGCAATTAACTTATCTAAAAAAACTTACAAAAAAATGATAACCAATCTATTCTGGGCTTTCATTTATAACATCATAGGACTTCCGCTAGCAGCAGGAGTTTTATATGGATTTACGGGGTTTTTCTTACCACCATTCTTAGCGGCTGTGTTCATGGCAACTAGTTCCGTTTCAGTGGTCACCAATGCGCTCTTGCTTAAAAGATTTGAGCCGAAAACAGAACAACAGCTTGAAGAAGAAAAACAGTTACTTGAAGAAAAAGTCACAGACCCAATATGTGGCATGGTAATTGTACCTAGTAAGTCAATTGAATACAAGTATAAGGGAGATAAATATTATTTCTGCAGCGCTTCATGTGAACATGAATTCAAATCGGATCCCGATAAATATAAAGATTTTGAGTATGCGGATCCTAAACTGATGCATAAGCAATCATCTGAAGAAGAACTGGTTGTGGATCCTGTTTGTGGAATGGAAATCTATCCAAGTTATTCAATTGAGCATGAATATAAAGGTAAAAAATATTATTTTTGTGCACAGTCCTGTGTGACTGATTTCAAAAATGATCCTGAGAAGTTTTTAACTACAGGGCCAATGAAAACAATGTAATTTCATAATCAATAGATATTTTTTTTAAAAAACTTAACTATATAAACTAAAATGGAGGAAAAATCATGAGTAAATTAGTATGTTCTGAATGTGGACATGAGGAAAAACTACCAGGTCATTGTGGTAGACCGATGCATAAAGAAGGTAATGAGCTCTGGTGTCACATGGGTCCCTCTTGTATGATGGGTGGTTCAGAAAACCCACCTACACGACCAATACCTGAACATCATGGTAAACCGATGGATATTGTTTAGCAAATAAAAACTAATTATTTTTTTTAAACTCTAAAAATATAAACTAAAATTGAGGAAAAATCATGAGTAAATTAAAATGTGTTGAATGTGGATTGGAGCAAGATTTACCGATGCATTGTGGACAAGCAATGCATCAAGAAGGAGATCAATTATTCTGCTGGATGGGCGCATCTTGTGGTGCTCAATCAATCCCCAAACATCACGGTAAAACAATGGAACTCGTTGAATAAATTAAGGTTAAATAAAGAGGTTATGAGAAAATGGAAACATTTAGATGTAGCGGCTGTGGAAAAATAATGGAAACCATTCCACAATGTTGTAGTCAAGATATGGTTTTTAATGAAGAAAAAAATCAGCTTGAGTGCTATATGGGTGATAAATGTGGATATTTAAGCTTAGCTGAACTTAAATGCGATGAGTGCTGTAAAAAACTAAATCAATAATTTTTTTTTCTTTCTAGTAATTATAAATTCTTCATATGCTATTTCTTAGCACTTTTAGATTTGATCCAGATTTCTAATAATAAAAAAATTACTAATCCTGTTCCTGTTATCAGAGCTCCTACGAGAAAAGCAGCTTGATAAGATATAACTTCCTCAAAATCGTTATTGATTAGAAAGTCTATCAATGGACCTGATATGATTGTACAAGCTAATCCCCAAGAAAGAAAAAAAGTCGTATTATATACTCCAAATAATTTTGCCCTAACCTTAGAAGGTATCAAGTTAGAGGCAATGACATAAGAGGCAGCATAAATAATTACTTCACCCGTACCTATAAAAAAGCTTCCGACAAATATCAATATCAAATTATCTGTTAATCCCATGATAATTAAAGCTAAAATAGATAAACTCACACCTAATATTAGAGTTCGAGAATGTCCAAACTTTTTGCTTAAAGTACCAGCTAAAAATCCAATAGTTAGTACCGCTAACGATTGAGTATTTGCAATAAAGCTTAATAATATGCTATCTACCGCAAATCCAGTATCTAAAATTAAATATTGACTATAGATCGTTGCGATTGAATTGCGTCCAAAATTAATAAACGTTAAAGAAATAATGAAAACAATGAAAATAGCTTTAAAATTAAAGTTTTGAGATGGATTTTCATTATTCTCAACTTCTATTTTCCCAATATCTTTAATTCCTCCTTCTGGTGTGAAAATCATAGGGATAGAAGACATAAACATAACCAGTGATGCTACAATGAATAGTGGTCCATCACGAAAGCCAAAACCATTATTGTAGAGTATTCCTCCTATAGATATTCCTATTATTCTCCCAAATCCACCAACACTAGTTAATTGTCCCATAATTTTACTACGTTCTTTAGAAGGATAAATATCACTAATGAGTGCGCTCCAACTGATATTCGACATTGACCAAAATGCTTCAATACACATTAATCCAACAATAATAACATATCCCGCTATTAACAAGTTAGAGACAATTGAGTGAACAAACCAGACAACAAAGGTCCCTATACCTGCTAAAATCTCGCCTAATATGATAAATGTTCTGCGTTTTTGGAATCTGTCACTCAGTGGCCCCCAAACAAAATTTTGAAAAATCACACTCACTAGCATTGGTAATGTTGCGTATAAAGTCGTTTCAGTTACAGATAAAAGCAAAAAATCTCTCATATAAATAGACAGGTAAGTATAAAACATACCCCTTCTAAACATTGCCAGCATTTGAAAGGAAGATAACCCTAAAAATGTGCTCTTCCCTGAGATTTTAGGATTGATAGAGAGCATGATTAAGAATCAAAGATAAATATCAATGTTTTTCTTAGGAAATACTTTTAAGATTTTAAGTAATTCTACTCCTAATCTTATCCTCTCAACGATTTCAACGTACTTAGGATAGAAATTATTAAGTATTTTGTATATTTCATTCCATTCCCTTTGTGCTTCTGTATTATCGCCAATCTGCTTCCTGAGTTTAGGAAATATAGAGCTTGATTTCTTCCGATTTAAAAATGTAAAAAATTGTTTAGTTACTTTTATTCTAATCTTTTCATATACTTCTGGTCTAAAATTAGCAAGGCTGTAACTTAAGTCATCATCAGTCATGGGAAAGAAATTGATACGCTTATCTTCCGGTTCATCTGGATTTTTCTCTAAGCTTAATTCTAAATCTTCTGCTGCAATAATTTCCAATATGGGATAGAGTTGACCTGGAGTGATACGAGTTTCCATTTGAATCTGAGACGCGATTTCTGATATACAATAATGAAAATCGGGATATTTCTCTTGATTTTCAATCCGATAAGCGTACTCTTTTTTTAATATATCGATGATATTATTTTTTAATGCTTGAGGAATCTCTTTTTGAGTAAAAGAAATCGATGCATCCTTTTGCATTTGTTCAAAAGATAATTCATCTTTTTGTTTTTTTGTATAATCCGAAGTTAGAGAAGAAATAAATTGATCCGAAGCTTTATTTTGGTTAGTATCAACATGTAAGTCGAGTTTTTTAGGTTTGTCTGATCTCATGGTTGTGAAGAGTCGATCGGACAGATATTTTTTTGCTTTCTTCTGTGCTAGTTCTTTTTTATCGAACTTTTCGAGAATAGAAGTAAAGTCTACGAATTTTTGATATCGCCCTTGATCATCTTTAACATCTTTCAAAATAATATTCAAATTAATCTTCGATAGAGTACCAACCAAAGAATATATATTATTTTTAGAAAGCCTAGTAGCTCTAATCAACTCGCGATCTAAAATCTCAAGAGGAAAACCCTCTCCTCTTCTTAAATACTCGCTCCTTAAGAGTTTATAAATTATATCCATACTCTGCTCTTCTTGATCTACCGTTTCTTTCTGCAATCGAATAAACATTGAAGTTTCATGTGGTTTTAAGTAATAAAATAGCAGAGTACTCCCTAGGAAAATAATCATTATTATCGAAATAATAAACTTATCTGCCATGAAAAACTGTCCAAGGTCAGTAATTATCTGATTTGGAATTTGTGTCTGTAGAGCATAACGAGTAAGAGTTTGAGATAGAACACAACCTAAAATTAAAAGTATAAGACCATCTCTTTTAAATATAAGAAGTTTCCATTCTATTGAACGCCCTAATTTTTTGATGATTCTATTCAAGAAATACATAGATACGGCAAATTCTATAATAAATATAAACCAAATTGTAGAACTACTCGCACCTACAGTCTCTTTTAGGGCGATTATAGTTGCTGGATTTAAAATTAAGAATAATGATAACTGAAAGACCTGGAAGAAAAATATAAATAAAATTATTAAAGAAAAAGTGAAGTTATCAAACAATCCGGCTCTCTTTGTCTCGGCTCTTCGTCGCGTAAATACAAATTCAAATATAATAAACAAGAGAGTTAAAATTAAACTAAAATAAATTAAAGGCATTATCAAACGCATTTCTAATTCATAAACTCCTACTGCTTCACTGGGAGCAGAAGGACCGAAAAAATCAAGAGAAATATAAACTAACAGACCGCGATAAAACAGAGCTATTATAACTAATACTCCTAAAATAAAATATGGAGCAATGAAAGCTAAAAATCGTCGAAATCCAGAATATTTAGCGATAAACTTAGCCTCTATTTTAGTTGCAAACTTTCTGGAATACATGTAGAAGCGAATACTTAATAATAAAAGCCAGATTGTTGACAATCCTAATAGATAGCTTATTAAATTTGTGTTTATATTATAGACATATAGGAAGAGAACAAAGAAACCCGAAATAATTCCAACATATAAAATTATCTGTTTAATACCTGAATGTTTTTCAAAAATGAATACTCTAATTTTATCAACGCTATACAATATAGATAATGCGAGAAAAAAAGCTACTAATGCGTTTCCAAAAACAAATGGATTTCCAAGGGTAAGAACATTTAAATATGTACCAGGAAAATTTATCCCGACTAACAATAAAAAAGAATAGATCAAAAAAATAAAGTAAATTACAAAGAATTTTCTTTCTCCAAAGTATGATTTCGAAGGTTCTTTTCCTTCTACATTAAGTTCTTGTATAAAAACTTTACGAATGTTCTTTTGAAGAGAATCTTTTATCTTTGTTAGATTTTCTTTAGCATTCATTTTCATCAAAAAAGCAAGTATAATGAGGGAAAATGTTTCATTAGAATTAAAAAAGTATTATTTTCTTAAATGAATTTTCATAAATAAAACCAACCATAATGCAATTCATTTTGTCATTCATAGCTGAAAATTTAAAAGGCTTCAATTATAATATAAATATGCAAATGGATAATCAACCAGATAAACCAGATAAAGAAAACTTGATAAAACTGGTCAAACAAGGCATTGAAATGTTAGCGGAAAGAAACATTTCGGATATGCTGATTTTGTCCTCATATAAAATAAATTCAGTGTTAAAAGATAACTATGGTGTGGATATTAAGGTCGATAGAATTGGACGGATTCTGTCGTCAGTAGCAAAAAATAATCACCTAAAGCGATTAAAAACACAGATCCCGAAATATCAATTGCAAATATCGAAAGTTGGTAGACTTCAGTATCCCGAGTTGTCGTCTTCGTGAAGTGAAATAAGTATATCGCAAGTAAAAAAAAGATAGATAAAATCTATTCATATGATCTATCTGATATAAATTTATAAAAAAAAGTAGAAAACCTACTATTTCTTAATAATTCGAAAATCAGGAATTATTTTTTGTAATCTGTCAATTAACTTTTCAAGTTCTACAAAATCGTTGTTAAAATTTTCTAATTCTGAAATCAAATTATCCAAATTGGTAGTAATGTTTATTTCGAAGGGATGATTGATTGCACTTATTCCTTTTAACATTTCAATAGAGAGATTTTCTATTTGATTCGTTAAATTTGAGATTTGGTTTGCTGAGTATTCAATTTTCTCTCTTGTGTTTGTGTCTAATTTTGATAGTCCGTATAGTTTATTAATAGAT
>DATKTW010000023.1:0-14367 GCA_035530895.1 Candidatus Nanopelagicaceae bacterium | reverse complement strand
TTGAAGATTAAATGTCGAAAAGTGAAGAAAAAGATGTTTTTAGAGAACTACAAGAGCATTTAGATAAAATGCCGATTGGTTTTCCAGCAACAGAATCTGGTTCTGATATTCGAGTATTAAAACATCTTTTTACACCTAAAGAAGCAGAAATTGCCATGCTCTTAAAATTTGGGTGGGAACGAGATCTCGAAACATTAGATACAATTTACAAGCGTACCGATGATAAGAGTATTTCAAAAGAAGAATTAGGAAATATTTTAGATGGAATGGGTCGTAAAGGTCTTATCATGACCAAAAAAGAATCCGATCAAAAGTATTATGGAAATGCTATGCTCATAGTGGGTATTTTTGAATTTCAAGTAAACAAACTCAATAAAGAATTTATTAAAGATTTTCACGATTATTTTGACGAGGGATGGCTTCCTGAAACCTTGAAAGTGAAAGGAGCTCAATTAAGAACTATACCTGTCGAAAAAAGCATTGAATTTGAACAGAATGTCAGTAATTTCGATAAGGTTCAAGAATTATTAAAAACTACTGATGGACCTTATATGGTGGCAAATTGTATATGTAAACAACTAAAAGATATTGAAGAACAACCTTGTAAAGTTACTACTCGCAGAGAAGTATGCATGGGATTTGGTCATGCCGCAAAACTTTATATTGACCAAGGATGGGGTCGTGAAATTACTAAAGAAGAAGCAATTAACATATTAAATCAAAATCAAGAAGATGGATTAGTACTTCAGGCAGATAACTCCCAAAAATTATCATTCCTCTGTTCTTGCTGCTCCTGTTGTTGCGAAGGGTTATCAAGATTTTTAAAGATTCCTAATCCGGGTAAAATGATGATAACTAACTACTACGCAGAAGTTGATGCTGAGTATTGTACTGGATGTAAAACTTGCATCGAAATTTGTCCAATGGAAGCAATAAACCTTATTAATGACATTGCTAAAATAAAGCAAAAACGCTGTATAGGTTGTGGAAATTGTGTAGCTCATTGTCCTTCGGACGCAATAAATCTTCACAAAAAAGATAAACAATTTATTCCTTTTCCCACCATGGATGACTTGTTTGATAAAATAATGAAAAGAAAGATCGCTCAAAAAAAATAAAATTTCATTCATTTGGAAGCTTTAAATACTCTATTTTACTTTAGTATAGTGGGGATATCCAAATGGGAAGGAAAAAGAATAATAATCAAGAAGTTAAAGAATATGGCGTAGTTCTAAAAAAGAATAAAAAACATCGGCACAAAATTTTCCCTCAAAAGGGAAAAGCTCCAGAAGAAGATGATGATTCCTATAAGATCGTATAATCCTCTTATTTAATAAAAATCATTTAACTTTTTTTTAGAATAATCTTTGATTTACGAAAGGAAATCCAAGATGAAGTGATTTCAAGGACCGTGCATTCCTTAATTTAACTCTAACCTATCAATTATTTACGTCATTCCCAAAAAATTTATAAACCTAATTCAAATTCTTGTTTTTAATGAATTATTATTGGCTACTTGCATTAATTAAAAATATTACGGATGGACCAAAATATTGCATATATAATTTGTTATTAGTGATTTTATGAGTAAATATGAGAATCTGGACAATTCAATAAATAAATATCTTAGATTATCAACATTCCCAGTTGGAGTTAAATTATTAAAATCCCTTGATGAACTTGATTCCATTGAATTCTTGAAAAAACCGGACAAAAAAATTGCTCTCTGCCAAATATTCAGTTATGCTAGGTATTACGGATGGACAATGGGGTGTGTAAAGGAGGATAATTTATGTCCGTTAGCCGAAATATCTCTTGGATTTGAAAAATCGCATAAACTTTTCGAAGAGGGCGCTTTTTTCGTGGGACGATACAATGAAACAAAAGAAGTCGCTAAAAAAACCACAGCCACGATGCCAAAATTACCATTCGGGCAGTATAGTGCTATAGTTTCGGGTGCTTTAAGCCGAATTGATTTTCAGCCGGATTTAATCCTAATTTGGGGTAATTCTGCCCAGATTATGAGAATAATCCAGGGCTCTTTATGGAAAAAAGGGGGGAGAATTTCAATGTCAACTTTTTGTGATGGAGTTTGTGCCGATACTATTTCAAATGCCATTCTTACGGGTGAACTACAGATTGCGTTTCCATGTCTTGGCGATCGCCGTTTTGGTATGGCAACTGATACGGATTTAATTGCCTCAATACCAATTGGGATAATTACCGAAATTATAGAAGGTATGGAAAAAACTCATAAAGCAGGTACTAGATATCCAATACCCTTTCAAATTTCAACACCAGAATTTTTTGTAAAGTTAAAGAAGCAATTAGAAAAAGCAAAAAAAACTTAAGTCAATAGATTATTTTAAATTCTATTTCCTCTTTTTTCTATATTCCAATGTATTTAATATATTATATTTTTAACATAACAAAAATTGTTTCTAAATATTGTTTTAATATCTAAAATTCAATATTCTATGAAGTGAGGAGAACAATAATTCGAAAAAGTAAATTAATGACCTTAGACGATGCAATTTCTACTTATGTTCAAGATGGTGATCTGGTTGGAATTGGAGGGCTTTCCTTTTGGAGAAAACCTATAAGTGCTTGTAGAGAAATGATTAGACAAGAAAAAAAGGACTTATCTCTTTGCACTTTTGTTGGAGGAATCGAAATTGATATGCTTGTAGCTGCAGGTTGTGCGTCTAAAGTGAGAGCCTGTTTCGTAGGTATGGAAATTTTTGGTATGGCACCACATTATAGGAAGGCTGTTGAATCGGGATCAGTAAAAGTCTCTGAGGAGAGCGAAGCATCTATCGCTTTAGGATTGAAAAGTTCGTATTTGAAAGTTCCCTTTATGCCATTAAAAGGGATGATAGGTACAGATTTTCCTAAAGTCAGAAACGATATAAAACAATTCGAAGATCCTTTAGGCTCAGGAACCCAATTAATGGCTTTACCTAAAATTGATTTGGATGTAGCTATTCTACATGTCCCCTATGCTGACCAATATGGTAATGGAAACATCACGGGAGCAGTTTGGGTTGATGATGATATGGCTAAGACTGCCAAAAAAACGATCATTATTTGCGAAAGATTACTTGAAACAGAAGATATTAGATATCTGCAAGGAAAAGCGCAATTACCGATGCAAACAACCAATGCCGTAGTGAAAATGCCTTTTGGAGCTCATCCTACATCCTGCTACGATCGATATACATTCGATGCGCTTCACATTCAAGAATATCTTAAAACGCCTTTTAACGAATATAAGCGTAAATTCATCAATGTAAAATCGAACGCCGAATATCTAGATAATGCTGGTGGCGCAGAAATGATATTAAACATCTTATTGTAAAGACATAACCCAATTTTAAGTTACTAGATATAATTTTAAAAGAGTTTAATTGTTTTTTCAAACCCTTCAATTTCAGTTTATTAGTAGAAAAATTAAAAAGTGTACTTTGATACGGTAATTGTAAACCAGATGGATTTTTATCTATAATATTAGTCGTTGAATAAATTTCTCAAAAAAATTAGGATTTATTTCAAAAATGATTTACTTAGAGGTCAGATTACCAGATATTCCGGGAAGTTTAATAGAATTGATTAAACCAGTCTCCCAAAATGGGGGAAATATCCATGGTATATTACACCATCATGATAAAAAAATTAATAATATGATTCCAGTTAATATTTGGTTTGAGTTGAGCGAGGAACTAATTGAAGTATCGCTAAAAAACATAAAGAAAGGCTTAATGGAAAAAAATATACAACTCATTAAGATTTCAGTAGGCTCTAAAAATAAAATTTTAACGTTTATATTGACTGGGCATGTTTTCGACACAGATATAACAGAAACAATCAAACGATTGGATTCAAAGAACATTAAAGTTCTTGAATTACACGCTAAATTTACTGAAATTGATGAAATAAGTAGTGTTTTAATGAAAGTAGAATTTCCTGAAGATATGACAAAATTCGAATTAACTAATGAAATTGAAAAAATATGTAAAGAGAAGAATCTCTTTTTGATACGATCTTAATAACTTAGTTATGTGTGAAGGTATGGAAGTAAAAATCTGTTTAATTGGAATGGGAAATGTTGGAACCTGTTTTCTTCGATTATTGAAAGAAAAACATGATAATATTAGAGTTAATTTTAATTTCAATTGCAAATTAGTTGCAATTTTCGAACACGACGGCGCTCTGATCGATAACGATGGAATAGATTTAGACAATCTTTTGGAAGATTACAATAATTTGAGAAAAAATCAATATTGGAAAAGTAATGTGAAAGCTCAGGATTTAATTTCTACTTTAGATATAGATATATGCATTGAAACCACACCTACTAATCCAAATACTGGAGAACCCGCATTAACACATATTATAGAAGCATTAAACAATAAGATCGATGTAATTTCGTCAAATAAAGCACCGTTTTATTTACATTACAAAAAAATTCAAGATTTAGCTGAAAAGATGAATTGTTTGGTTAAATTTGAAGCAACGGTTGCTAGTTGCGTTCCTGCTATATCTATAAGAAAAAGCCTTATAGGAAATACTATCTCTCGAATTAGAGCAATATTAAATGGCACAAATAACTATATTCTAAGTCGCATGGCAACGGAGGGAGTTTCTTTTTCAGTAGCATTAAAAGAGGCACAAGAGTTAGGATATGCAGAGACGGATCCAAGTTTAGATATTAATGGTTATGACTCAGCTGGGAAACTAGTAATTCTATCAAACGAGTTATTCGGATGGTCAAAATCTATTGAAGATGTAAAGATTAAAGGAATCACTAAAATCACGCCACATGCATTAGAATTAGCTAAGTTAGATGGTTATGTAATAAAACATTTAGCTATTTCTGAAGAAAATAATTTAATCGTAGAACCAAGGTTGGTTAAGAAAGATTCACCGTTAAATATTCAGGGAACATTAAACCTTATTGAACTTCAAACGAAGTACGCTGGATCCATAATATTAATAGGGAAGGGAGCTGGTGGTTTTGAAGCAGCAGCTGCTATATTAAACGATCTTATCAGCATAGTTAAAAAAAGAAGAGGTTTTTGAAACGGGTTTTCATTCAACAAATTATGATTCATTAGATGTAGATTTCAAAACTGCTGTTTTACAAGGTCAAGCAGTAGACAATGGATTGTATATGTTAAATAAAATTCCTAAACTGAGTGATGAAACAATTGATTCATTCAAAAACATGGATTTTATTGATATCGCTATTAACATCATTTCGAAATTCATTGGAAATATTATATCGGGAGAGAAACTTCAGCAAATCGTTAATAGTGCCTTAAATTTTAAAATTCCTTTAGAAGAGGTTACCAAAAATGATTACATATGCTATTTAGATCGTGGTCCTACATGTAGCTTCAAAGATTTTGGAGCAAGAATGTTAGCTAGAATAATGGAACATTTTCTTGAAGTCGATAATAAGAATATAACAATATTAACAGCGACCTCAGGAGATACAGGAGGTGCTGTTGCTCAAGCATTTTATAAAATGTCTAGAATTAAAGTTGTAGTACTGTATCCAAAAAACGAAATTAGTGAATTACAAAGAAAACAGATGACAACATTAGGGGAAAACATAACAGCTTTCGGGATACAGGGAAAATTTGACGATTGTCAGAAGTTAGTAAAAACTGCTTTCGCTGATAGGGAGTTAAACCACATAAATTTGTCATCGGCGAATTCTATAAATTTTGGGCGTTTGCTACCTCAAACACTTTATTATTTCTGGAGTTACTCCAGAATTGTTGATAAAAAGAACGAAAAGGTCATATTCTCTGTTCCTTCAGGTAATTTCGGAAATCTTACAGGAGGTTTAATTGCTAAGAAAATGGGGCTTCCTATAAAGAGATTTATCTCAGCTGTAAATGAAAATAACGAATTTCCAAAATTTCTAAGAACGGGAGTTTATACAAAAGTCGAACCCTCGATAAACTGCATATCCAATGCTATGAATGTTGGTCATCCTTCAAATTTAGCAAGAATCTTTGATCTGTATGGAGGTCAAATAGATGAGAGAGGAATAATACAAAGAGTACCAAATATGGAAGAGCTTCGCAATGACATCGTTTCGTATTCCATAAGTGATGATGAAACTAAAGATGCAATTATTAATTTTTATAAGAAATATAAAAAAATAATAGAACCTCACGGAGCTGTTGGATGGGCTGCGCTCCAGATATATCGTAATAGTAATCCTAAGAATAAAGATGTTAAATCAATAACTTTTGAAACTGCGGATCCATCAAAATTTCCTGAAGAAATAATCAAATTAATCGATGCCATTCCAGAAATGCCATATTCGCTAAAATTAATACAAGATAAGCCCGAATTTCCAAACTCAAAGGAAATTGAAGATTATACAGGCTTTAAGGCTTTTTTATTAGAAGAATTTCAAGAATAGAGCTCGTTGTTATGACCTAATCGGAAAATCCTAAATACTTAGAAATCAAATCTTTTAATTCATCATATTCATTAACAACCGGGAATTCTGGAAATTTTTCAACAACATTTTTTGGTGGTCTAAACAGAATACCATGGTTTGCTTCTAATAACATGGATACATCGTTGTACGAATCCCCTGCTGCGATAACTTCGTAATTTAACTTTTTGAAAGCTAAAACTGTCTTTTTTTTCATCTCACTAATACGAATTTTATAATCAGTAATTATACCTTCTTCATTAATTTCGAGATTGTGGCAAAAACACATAGGAAAATCCAATTTTTTCATAAAAAGCATTACAAATTCAACAAAACTATCAGTTAAAATAACTACTTGGGCTACAGAACGAATATAATCCAAAAATTCTTTTGCACCTGGTAGTAGATCCATATTCGATATAATTTCCTGAATATCTTTAATCGTGATATTATTCTTTTTTAATATTGCTATTCGATTTTTCATAAGGACATCATAATCAGAAACATCTCGAGTGGTTAATTTGAGATCATCAATCCCAGTAGCTTTGCTTACCGCAATCCATACTTCTGGAGTGAACACGCCCTCTAAATCAAAACAGACAATGTACATAATTACTAAGATAAATACCATATAATTTTTCAATTTTTACTTTTTTCAACATTTATATGGTTAATTTCTTTAATTCATATCTCAAAAAAAGAGGATTGTTTTAAGATTAGACTCTTAGAAAATCTTAAATGTTTTCTTATTACCAAATAAATATAACACTTGGATTCTCAATTAAGAATTTATAATACTCCTGTAAAAGTGGAAAATTAATGGATGATTCTTCTAAAGATTATACTATAGAAGAAATGATAACTGTTTTAATGGCAAGAGAAGTTCGAAACGATGACGTTATGATTGTTGGAGTTGCGACTCCTTGCGTATGGGCGGCATTTACATTAGCAAAAATGACACACGCACCGAACGCCATATATCATTATATTATGGGGAATACTTTTGTATTCGAACCTCGCCAAGTTTCTTTGCTCTATTTAGAAATGAATACAGCTAGAGCTTACCGCTTTCAAAATTCCGGGGAATGCACGTTAGAATCCCTTCCTTCGGATAAACTTACTACTATTGAATTTTTTAGACCGGCGGAAGGTTATAATCAATTTACTTTTCTAATTTCTTTTCCCGTAGAATATTTAATAGTCTCTTGGTAAATTCAATACTTATCAGAACTACAAAACTCATAAAAATAACCAATAATACTTCTATTACTCCTATGACACCTATTCCAAATGCTTCTTGAACGGCAGGGATACTAAATAAAATCACACTTAATATGACTTCACCTAATACCACCAGCAAGAGAGTACGGTGAGGTTTAACCTTTAAGATATTGTATTTTAAAGAGCGACAACTTATAGCTACTACCAACTCGAAGAATATGAACACTAAGAAAAGTCGGGTTCGAGCGACGATTACTCCTTCAGCAAGAGAGCCTATGAATATCCATAATAATAAAGGTACCTCAAAGATCAATGCCCGCAATAGAAAAGATTTAATATCTTTTGTGAAAATCGTTTCTCTGGGAGGACGAGGGGGTCGTTTCATGATATCAGGATCGGGAGGACTCAAACCGAGAGCTAAAGCTGGTAGACCATCTGTTGCTAGGTTAACGAATAGAATTTGTATTGCAATCAAAGGTAAAGGAAATCCTAATAAGACTGCAACAGAGAGAATTATTATTTCCACCAGGTTCGCTTGAAGAAGATATGTAAGAAATTTTTTTATATTATCATAAATCCATCGACCTGTTTCGATGGCATTAACAATAGTAGCGAAATTATCGTCTGTTAATACTAAATCGGCAGTCTCCTTTGTTACTTCCGTTCCTGTTATTCCCATGGCAATTCCGATACTGGCTTGCTTAAGTGCTGGGGCATCGTTGACACCATCTCCCGTCATTGCCACAACGTGACCCTTAGATTTCCAAGCTTTAACGATTTTTAACTTATGTAGTGGAGAAACACGAGCGTACACGCTTATTTTCTCCACATCTGTTTCTAGTTGTTCCTCACTTATTTTTTCTAAATCTTCTCCTGTCAATATGAGATCACCCTCTTGATAAATTCCAATTTCCTTGGCTATTGCTAAAGCTGTTGATTTATGATCACCAGTAATCATGACTGTCTTTATCTTTACTTGTTTACACATTTCGACTGCTTGAATGACTTCACTTCTTGGAGGGTCGATCATACCAACCAAACCTAAGAAAGTTAAGTCTCTCTCTAATATATTTTCATCATTATGAATCTCATTGCTATCAATTTTTTTACTTGTAAGTGCTAAAACACGAAGAGCTTGGTTAGCCATCTTTTCATTAGCGTTGATAATGCTATCTACTTTCTCTTTCGTTATTTTTTCTATCTTATCTAATTCTGCGATAAAGCTACAACTTTGTAGCACGATTTCCGGAGCACCCTTCATAAAAATTACTTGAGTTTGGGATCCTGAAGAATGGCTGGTAGTCATTCGTTTTCTTTCGGAACTAAAAGGTATCTCTGCAACACGCGAAAATGTTTCCCTTAAATCATCTTGAGAGTATCCTAGTTTCGTTGCGACCACGATTAAAGCCCCTTCTGTAGGATCACCCCTTATTCGCCATGAATTACCTTCATTGATCAATTCTGCATCATTACAAAGAACCAAGCCATTCATAAAAAGTTCGAAATTTTTATTCTTGGATATATCCAAATTCCCCTCAAGTTGGAGAGAGCCTATGGGTTCATAACCGACGCCGCTTATTTCAATTTCCATTCCAGAAAAGTACAATTTCCTCACAGTCATTTCACCCTTGGTTAAAGTACCTGTCTTATCCGAACAAATGACTGTAGTAGATCCCAAAGTTTCAACAGCAGACATTCTTCTAACCAACGCATTTCTTTTTGCCATTTTACGCATCCCAATAGCTAAACTACCCGTAACTACAGCAGGTAACGCTTCTGGAACTGCAGCTACGGATAAAGCAATACTAAACAATAAAATAGTGAGAAATGGAAAACCCCTTAGCAACCCAAATATAAATACTGCGATACTGATACTTAGCGCAATGATTCCCATCCATTTTCCTAATTCTTTTGTTCTTAATTCTAATGGAGTTTGCGTTTTTTCTACAGTCAAAACCCGTTCTGCGATCCTTCCAAATTCGGTATTCATCCCAGTAGCTATAACAACTGCTTTTCCTTTACCGGAGGTAATGACAGTACCAGAAAAAACCATGTTTTTTCTTTCAAGCAATGCTATAGATTTTGCGAGTTTCAGCGTGTCTTTTCTTATAGGCAACGATTCTCCGGTTAACGATGCCTCGCTTGTCTGAAGGATGTTTACTTCAAATAATCTACCATCAGCAGGTACTTTATCTCCTTCTTTTAAAACAATAATATCTCCTGGTACGATTTCTTTAACAAGTATTTCAAGTTCCTTACCATCTCTCACGACGACGGCAATAGGGCTTAACATCTTTTTCAAGGCTTCCAGAGCTTTTTCAGCTCGATATTCTTGGGCGAAACCAATAACTGTAGACACAAAAACTAATATGAGAATCACAATAGCATCTATTTCATGAGCCGTAACTAAAGATATTATCGTCGCCGCAATCAAAATTATAATAAGAATGCTCTTAAATTGATTAAGAAATACTTTCAAGGGTGAAATTTTTTTAGAACCTTTTAACTCATTAAATCCATAGGAAATCAATCGATTCTCAACTTCCTTAGCGCTTAACCCACGGGGTGTTGTATTTAGATCTTTAAAAATCTCGCCTATCCCTAAGGAGTGCCACTCTACTTTTTCAATATCATTCATTACAGCCACTATCCTCATTATGTTATCGTTTATTTTATCACATTAAGATTTCAAGAAAAAAGATGTTAGAAACCCTAGTATTTTATTGTTATTAAATTATAAACTCTTGTAATTTCTTACCAAAAAAGAGATATGAATATCATTGAGAATTATTCTCTGAGTGACGATGGAAAAATTATTCCTAAATAAACTTATTTTTTCTTTGATATCATAGCCTTTCCTTTATACATGAAGGTGTAAAAAAAAGTTTTTCAATCTTTACTTTTTCCAACACTTTTTAAAGTTATTCTTTTAATTTCATATCCAGATTAAAGCGCTAAAAATCTTATCTATAAATTTTTATATAGATTTTCATTAAATCTCAATTAAAGAGGATAATTTTAAGATTGGACTCTTAAAAAATCATAAGTGTTTTCTTTCTGCCAAATAACTATAACATTGGAATTCTCAATTATAAAATCATAAAACTCTTGCAAAAGTGGAAAATTAATGGATGATTCTTCTAAAGATTATACTATAGATGAAATGATAACTGTTTTAATGGCAAGAGAAGTTCGAAACGATGACGTTATGATTGTTGGAGTTGCGACTCCTTGCGTATGGGCAGCATTTACTTTAGCAAAAATGACGCACGCACCAAACGCCATATATCATTATATTATGGGAAATACTTTTGTATTCGAACCTCGCCAAGTTTCTTTGCTCTATTTAGAAATGAATACAGCTAGAGCTTACCACTTTCAAAATTCCGGGGAATGCACGTTAGAATCCCTTCCTTCGGATAAACTTACTACTATTGAATTTTTTAGACCGGCGCAAGTAGATCAATACGGCAACACAAATAATATTTGTATTGGAGACTGGAATAAACCAAAAATAAGATTACCGGGATGTGCGGGAATAGCTGACTTTAGTATGTTCTACGCCCGAGGATCTTTTTTATATACACCTCGTCACGATTTACGAACATTTGTTCCAACCGAAAAATTAGATTTTATTTCCGGAGTTGGCTTCCCTGAGGGTAAATCTTCTATATGTGGCGGAGCAGGACCACAATGTATGATTTCTAATTTAGCATATATGGATTTTGATGAAAAAATTAAGCGTATGAGGTTAGCATCAATTCATCCTGGCGTTGATATTGATAATGTTAAAGAATCAACCGGGTTTGATTTGATCACCCCTGAGAATGTTCAAGAAACTCAACCTCCAACGATAAAAGAAATCAAAGTTTTAAGAGAAAAAGTAGATCCATTAAATATCAGAAAGCTGGAAATATTATCTGGTAAAGAACGTGAAGAATTACTTAATGAAATCATCCAGAAAGAATTAGCAATGAAGCAAAGATTTCCAAAACTACTAACTAGTTAATCTTAATATCTCCCCTATTTGGAGGATTAATTAAACTTCGAAACGCAAAATTCTAAGGGGATTAAATTTAAATACAAACTTATTCCTTCTCATACTTAGGAATCTAAAAAAGTGAAAAAAATAACAAAAAAGATATCATTTTTAATGGGAATATCTATAACCCTATGCTTGGTTTTCGGATCATTAATATTAACTTCAAATTTTTTTTATACACTCGTTGCACACCAAATGGGAAAGGAAACTGAGAAGGACTATTTCGCGGAATGTCTGAAGTTATCGGCAATTCACGTACCCATTTTAATTAATGGTAATGATGACTTTAAAACTCTAGCGGGGTATGAAGGATGGTTTGGAAATGGAACGGAGAGCAATCCATATATTATTGAGAATTATATCATTAATAATACAGTTAAAGATTACAATGGGATTGATATTCAGAACACTAGCGTGTATTTCATCATCCAAAATGTGACTGTAACTAACGGTACGCTCTATGATAACGAGGGATTTTATTTTTACAACGTTTCAAACGGGGAGTTGAGGTACAATACTGCTTATAATAATACTTGTGGTTTTAACCTCCAAAACTCCACTAATACCATCTTGATGGGAAATAACGCTACCAAAAATGATGAAGGTTTTAACCTTAATTATTCAAACAATAATGTTTTGATCAATAATAACGCCATTAATGCCACTAATTATGGTAGTGGGTTCTCTCTCCAATATTCACACAATAATATCTTGACGGAGAATACCGCTGCTATCCTCAATAATAATGGTGCTGGTTTTAACCTCAAAAACGCTACTAATAATATCTTGACAGATAATACCGCCACTAATAATGGTGATGCTTTCTCCCTCCATTATTCCAGTAATAATACCTTAACGGGCAATACTGTCACTGATAATGGTGAGGGTTTCTATCTCCATTATTCAAATAATAATTCTCTAAAGAGTAATACCGCCATAAATAATTTTTATGATTTTCGACTTTGGTATTCAGACTATAACGTCTTGACGGACAATACTGCCAATGATAATTATCAAGGTTTCTATCTTCGTTATTCTGCCAATAACATCTTGATGGACAATTCAGCTACCAATAAGCTTGCGGGATTCTCTATTCATTATTATTCCAACAATAATTTCTTGACAGGCAATAATGCCACTAATAATTATTATGGTTACCAAATTGCTTTTTCTGCCAATAATACATTGATGAGTAATAATGCCACTAATAATGAAATGGGATTTTATCTAGTAGAATCCGTCAATAACAGCTTAACGGGCAATACCGCCAACGATAATGAGTATGGTATATATTTAAATCACAGCGATTACAATACAGTTTGTATAAATTTTTTGTCAGCTTATGAAAAATGTATTTATGAGGTTGAATGCACCGGGAACATTATTTTTAATAATACTTGTGAAGATCTTGACCACGAATCTAACGCTGTGATATCTGGTTATAATTTGGTGTTTTTAATCACAGGTATGACTGTTTTTATTGTAATTTTCTTTAAAAAACGAAACATTAGAAATTAAAATCAGAGCCAGAAAATTCTAACACCGATCTAGTCCATAGAGTAATCCACGATTATGCATAATGATGCATGGGAATTTAAGGTTTAGAGATATCTATTGAATAATACTTATAAGCTTGATATCTTTAAGTTGTTCTATTATCAAAGTGATTTTACTTTAACTGTAATTTTAGAAATCTTTACATTGAAGCAGTGGTTTCCAAAATTACTCTCTTAGGGATAAGATGAATATAATTCGAAAGTACGCCCCTTCTTTTCTAACTTTATTAAATGTTTTTTTAGTAGCTTATCAATATGATATTTAATAGAATTACGAGAGAGATTCAACATCCGTGAGATTTCAGCAGAAGTGATCCCTGGATTTTTAATTATTGTATCTAATACAAAGTTAGTAGTTTTTGATTTGGGTAATCGATTTTTATAAGTGCTAATTGCTTCTGATGAGGATGTTATTGGAAAATATATAGAATATTGCCCATGTTTTTCCTTTTTTATAATGTTATTTTTTAATAATGTTTTTAGATGCCACTGTAATTGACCTTTCTGCAATTCACAGATTCTTTGCAATTCATTGTGATGTATTCCTGGATTACTGAGTATTTGAGTCAAGATTTTAAGCCGGTTTTCATTATCGAAGATGTCAGTGAGAGATAGATATGACCTTCCTTGTTTTATATAATTTTTTCTATCAAAAAAGCTCCTATAATCATTAATTGTAAGAGTTGCAAAGACAGTAACAAAAATTAGTGTTGCTATTAGAAGGGTGATTACAACCTGTCTTATGACATATATACTAGGATCGAATACTGACTCTAAAAAAAATATTAACAAAGTTAAGATAATTATGAGTAAAACAAGAGAACTAAGAGTCAAACCTAATTTGAAAAAAAAAGAAATTTTTAAATTACGAGATTTCATATTCCCACTTATTTCTTATTGAGGTTTGTTCTATTAATTTTAAAGAAAGGGATCATAAAGGATACATCGTTTGCATATTCTAAGAATTCATCTCCATATTTAGCTTTTAAGGCTAGTTCTTCGATCTTACCTAAAACAATATAAGCGAGTACTTCACCAATCCAGATTAACAAGATAATTGTGTGGCCGTCAACATTAAAAAGTGGAAAATC
>DATKTW010000022.1:0-11274 GCA_035530895.1 Candidatus Nanopelagicaceae bacterium | reverse complement strand
GGGATAAATGATTATCTTTGAATGAATTAAGTACTTCAGAAAGTATCTCAAGAGTCAAAAGTAGAAATATCTTAGCGTTATGCATCGCGAAACTAATCCATGGATTTGGAGTAAGTATGTTTAACGTTATATATCAACCATTTCTACTAGATCTTACAAATTCACTATTTATTACTGGGGTTTTAGTTACTTTAGGCAGTATTATGCAATTTCTTCCTATGCCTCTAGTAGGTAAGTTATCTGATCGATTGGGGCATAAAAATACAATTCTCACAAGCATTCCATTATACATTTTAGGATTAGTATTAATTTTCATTTCAGATTCAAATAATATTCTTTACTTAATTTTTGGAATAGTTGTATACTACTTGGGATTTACCATAAATAATATGAATGCTCAGTTTTTAGTAGCTGAAAATAGTGAGTCGTCTAAAGGATTGATGTATGGACTGATATTCTTTTCATTCTTTATTGGAAGCATCGGTGGTAATATCTTTGTAATTTTTGGTCAATCAATTAGTACACGCGTTTTCTTCTTAATATTTATGGGAATCTTAATAGTAGAAGGCTTAATATTCACATTTTTCCTATCAAATAAATGGCGAGAACAAAAAGCTGACGCACTATTAAATGAGGATCTTCAAGTTAAAAAAGAACAAACATGGTTGAAATTTTTTAAGGATCCAAGGATGAGATCGATCCTTATTTTTTTTACATTAGATATTTTTGTTTACGGAATATCTCTTTCCATTTACACCGGAGGATTAAGCGATTATTACCATTTAACAACTGAGGAAATCTCTTTCATAATTGTTTGGATGAATATTACTAATATGTTATTCCAAATTCCCGCTGGACGCATCACTGATAAGCTCGGTAAAAAGAATTCTCTAATTTTAAGCGCAATAACAGGGCTATGTTTTTATATAATAAATATTATAGCTTCGATATTGTGGTCCAATGGAATGACATTTGTTCTAATACCGTCTTTAGTGGCTGCCCATATTATATTTGCTTTTTCAATGATAACTTTTATTCCATCAGAGCAGATTATCCTTACAGATTTAGGTAAAAATAACAAAGCGGAATCGTACGGAGTTGTATCATTTATGAGGGGAGTAGCGTTTATTCCAACAAGTATAATAGGGGCTCTATTAATAGAAAATGTCCATTATTTAGCTCCATTTATAGTTACATCTATAGGGATTATTGTTGAAATTTGGTTTCTGTTCAAATTTTTCCACGAATAGTGTTTTTGCTTTTCTAAATACTTATCGTAGATTTGCAAAATAACTATTTAAAAAGAGAAAGAATAAGAAATAAAATAATTCGAAAATTCAATTTAATAGTTTCTAAAATAATAAATAATAATTAATTAAAGGTAGAAAAAATGGGAAAGTTATCAAAACGAGTTGCTATCGTAGGGGCTGGGATGTCACAATTTGGGCGTCTATACCCCCTCAAACGGAATCCTGATCTCTGGGTAGATGCATGGGTCGAAGCTGTTAAATCAGTTGACAATGGTATAGAACCAAAAGATGTAGATGCATGTTATGTTGGAAATTATTCTTCAGATTTATTTAATCATCAGGGTCATTTAGGTCCTCAGATGGCAAACCTGGTGGGATTAACACCCAAGCCTGCCTCTAGATTTGAAGGAGCATGTGCTAGTTCTGGAATTGCTTTAAGGCAGGCAGTTATTGCAGTAGCTTCTGGTATTCATGATGTTATCGCTGTCGCAGGAGTTGAATGTATGAATGAACTTCCAACAAGTTTAGTAACAGATGCATTAGCTACGGCAAGCGATGCTCTTTTTGAATATCCAGCAGGGGCAACATTTCCAGGGTTATATGCTACTGTTGCAACAGCTCATTTCCACAAATATGGAACAACTTCAGAAGATTTAATGAGAATAGGAATTAAGAATCATGAAAACGGAGTTGAAAATCCATTTGCTCAGATGCAAAGATCTATCGCACAATTGATGCAAAGCAAATTAAAGAAATTGGAACAAGAAGGAAAAGAACTTCCTGATTGGAAAGATGAATTTGATTATCTTAAAAGTGCTTCAAATCCAATGATTGCATATCCCTTAAGACTTTTTGATTGTAGTTTAGTCACAGATGGAGCTGCATGTGTTTTTGTTGCTGCCGAAGATGTTGCTAAAAACTATACAGATACCCCAATTTGGATTGCTGGAATGGGTCAAGGAAGCGATGCGTTATCCATTCATGATAGAGATGATATAACGGGTTTCCTAGCCACTAGAGAGGCTGCAAGGCAAGCATATGAAATGTCAGGATATGGACCAAAAGATATCCAAATAGCCGAACTCCATGATTGTTTTACTATAGCAGAACTTGTCGCTTTAGAAGATTTAGGATTTTATGAGAAGGGAAAAGCCGCTCAGGCTGTGAAAGAGGGAGAAACTAAACGAGATGGAGCAAGACCCATAAATACTTCTGGGGGATTAAAATCAAAAGGTCATCCTGTTGGTGCTACTGGGGCTGCTCAAGCTGTAGAAATCTTTAAACAAATGAGAGGAAGAGCAGAACGAAATAGACAAGTAAAATTTGAGGTCGAACGGGCATTAACACATAACTTAGGAGGTAGTGGCGCTACATGTGTAGTCACTATCTATGAAAAATAAGGTGATTAGAAAAAATGACTGAAGCAGAAGAAAAAGAATTTACAATTCAAAACTATTTAGAATTTATTCAAAATAAGAAACTTATGGGCACAAAATGCAAAGATTGCGGTACTATGTATGTTCCCGTTAGAAAATTATGCACAGCATGTAATTCACTTAATATGGAATGGGTACCATTATCTGGAAAAGGTGAGCTTGCAGCATTTACTTCTATTACAGTTGGTACGCCTTACTTTATAGAACTAGGATATGGTAGAGACAAACCCTATTGTTTTTCAGTTATAAAACTAAAAGAGGGTCCAATGGTCTCCGCTCAACTAGTTGGTGTAGATGCAAGCAAACCTGATGCTATTAAAATCGGCCTGCCCTTAAAGGTTAAGTTCTTAGAAAATGAACTTAAAGGTGAAACCAAAATAGATTTAGGTTTTGAACCAGCCTAAACATAAATTATTTATTTTTTATTTTACTTTTGTAAGAAAATATTTAGTAATTTCAAGCAACATAATATTGGTGGTTTTAATAAAAAAACCTTACAAAATTACTATAATCGTTTTTATTGTGCTAATAGTAGTTATACCAATAGTATTACCGATCTTTCTTATTTTTAATCAAAACGAGTTAATTAATGTTAATATTGAATTACTCTTCAATGGGGATGAAGCTTATACTTATGTAGCTGACCAAATGGGCATTAATACCACATCCTATAGAATACCTGGCACTAAAGGAAGAGAAGAATGCGCACAATATTTTATCGATAAATTTCAACAAATTAATCCTCTTATTGACCACTCCCTTCATAACTTTACAATTCTATCAGTTGAATGCCAGAATGTACTCTTTAAGATGAACGAAAACTATACGAATATTGTAATTTTAGGTGCTCACTACGACTCTAGAGCTAAGGCTACTAAAGATACTACAAATCCAAATTTACCCGTTCCTGGAGCAAACGACGGTGCTAGTGGATGCGCTGTTCTTATAGAACTAGCTGAAGTTTTGTATAGTCGATTGAATAACTTGTCTGTTCAAATTTGGTTTTTATTCTTTGATGCTGAAGATCAAGGCTATGATCTAGGAGCAGGAATTCCTGGGTGGGATTGGGTCGAAGGTTCTGAGCAATTTGTTCTCGAAATTGACAATTTTTACAATTCATCAAAAGAAGATTTTGATGCCATGATTCTTTTAGATATGGTTGGAGGGACCAATTTGCGTTTTATTAACGAGCAACACTCAACATCCTCATTATTGAATGACCTCTTTGAAATAGGAAGGCAGTTAGGATTTACAAACGCATTTCCTCTTGATCCAATTGTTGGAACAATAACCGATGACCACGTAGCATTTCTAAATTATGGGATTCCTTCTGCTGACTTGATTATTAAATTTTGGAATCAACCCGCTGAATGGCCTTATCACCATACTACTGGTGATGATATCTCTCACATTTCAAACAATAGTTTAGAAATTACGGGAAAAACTGTAGAGCAATTCATTTATAATAATTACTATGATACGACCGATCAATATCAAGGAAATTTTCCATGGAAGGACGATTTTAACCTTCTGGATAGTGAGTTGTTCATATTTATAGTGATTATTTTGCCAATAATAGGTCTTGCTGTTGTGATATTATGGTTTCGCTCACGATTAATGAAAAAATCATTAGAATCATACTAAACTTTAAGAGTAAAAAGAAACGAGTTAATTCTTCTGACCTAGGATTGCGCGATGATTGGTTTTGTCGATGTAAATTTCAGTCAATTCAAATGCACGAAAAACTCTTTTTAATTCTGGAATGGTAAAGAAATGGTGCGGAAGCCCTTTTTCCAGACCTTTAAGGGGGATGTAAGTTCTTGTCTCAACTTTTTTCATATTTTCTTTCTTTAGGTAGAAGATTTTGTGCAATGGGAATGTAAGAAAAATGAAACCTTCCTTTCTTAAAATGCGTTCTATCTCATTGACAGTGAACAATATATCTTTCATTAAATTGTGGTGAATAACTTGAATTGAGACAACTGCATCAAAAAACCCATCTTTGTATGGAAGTTTTTGTTCAATTTTTTGACATGTTAGTTCTGATGATAAATTTTCTTTATTTAACCAATTTTTCGCAATTTCTAAACCATTTGGTGATCCATCAAGGCCATAAATTTCAAATCCTTTTTTTAATAGAAAGAGAAGATGTCTCCCAGTTCCACATCCTAAATCTAATATTCGTTTAATACCTTCCTCGATAAATAGGTTAGCTATTCTTTCCATATCTGGATGAGGTTTCGTAAAGAATTTCCCCTTTTCGGCAAAAACATCGTCCCAATCTGGCATTGTTTACTTAACTTGTTCAGTTATAAGGAAAGAAATTTAATTTTATCAGTGTTCGCATTCATAGAAATATCTACCGTATTTTTCTTTAAAGGCTTCTGCGACTTCATTGGTTTTTGGACGAATAAATGCGTAACCATCTTTTATTGTTTCATAGGTAACCGGTAATGGACCTAACACTTCACCGTCAACTTGGCAAAGATAAGGATCATCTTCTGACTTCACCATTTCAATTCGTACTTTTTTGCTCTGATACTCAAAAACATCAGGGTGTGGTAATAATGAGGCATTATACATTCTTTTAAATTGAAAGAGTAATTTAAACTTACCAATATCAACAACACTTATGTCAAATAGTCCATCTTCTACACTTGCTTTTTGACACACGTACATTCCTCCTCCGTACGCTCCTCCATTTCCTACTGCGGTTAGGTTAGCCATTCCTTCGAAAGTGTCATTATCCATAACAACTCTTATTTCTTTGCTTTTCCATTTGAATAGTGTTTTAATAACGAGAGCATTGTAGTTTTTTTCTTGGTTTTCGTTTGCCCTTTTCGCAACCTCCGCATCGAAGCCCTGTGATCCAATACCCAAAAAGTATCGCTCAACACCTTGATCCGTCTTAGCATATCCTATATCGGATTTACCTGAATAACCTTCTGCGATAATTTCACAAGCTCTCTTTATGTCAGGAGTTATCCCGATAACTGCCGGAATGTCATTTCCTGAACCCATAGGAATAAAGCCACATAAAGCTCCAGAATTTGAACTAATGACGCCGTGCAACACTTCATTACAAGTACCATCACCACCCGCGCCAATAACTCTATATCCTTCTTTAGCTAATTGACTTGCTAATTCAATAGCATGTCCAGCAAACTCTGTTTCGAATAATTTATATGACAGTTTAAATTCATCTAAACATTTTTTTGCGTATTCTATATCCTGTGTTGCCTGCTTAGAACCCCCAGCAATGGGATTATAAATAACCGCTAAATCTGCTTCCATAATTTAATCACGTAATTAATCTTTGATACTTTATTTTCATTAAAATAATATAATATAATTTTAAATCTATAACTATATAAAAATTATATTTTTGATATAATCTAAAAATAATATAACATTTTTTTTAAAAATCGGGAATTAACAACAACTATTTAAGAGGATTGTGAATAATATGATTTTATTTCTCCTTCCAAACACATGAACAGCCACTGCATATATATTTCTTTCCATAAATCCTTGGATAGTCGCAGATGACATCATTCTTATCAATTAATTCGTGAATTTTATACCAATTTCCATCGTCACATATAGGACACAACCGACGGCCTTGAGATTTTGGGATTGTTAAGATTTCTTCGGATCGGCCAAAAAGACCTTCATTTTTTATAGAATTAAGCATCTTATTTTTTTCTATAACACTTACACGAAGAGCTTTAGAAGTTTCAGTTCCTGAAGAATATATGTGAGATCTTTCTATGATTTCTGAGCTATTTTCTTTTCTTTCGAGAATTTTTATGTAGCTTGAAACTATCGGATTAATTTCACTCTTTTTTGGTAATCTTTCATATTCGCTAATAAAATTGTCAATAAAACTTTCAACATAATCTTTTTCAATGCTTAAACCTTTTTCTTCAACTTCTTTGATGATGTCTCCAACGATATAATCTTTTAAAATTGGATCTTCCATTAACATTTGCGAACACCCTACCCTGATGAGATCACAATAAGTACGATGATGTCATTAAATCAATATTTCTAGATTAAGATTTTATGATTTAAAATACTATCTCAAAAGTTACTGGCATTTAAATATCTCAACTGTAGACAACTTCGTTTAACAGAATATGTTAAATCTTTGATGACCTTAGAACAAAATTTATATTAATATCGTTATTTAATTAGGCAAGAGAAAGAGGAAACATCAAAAATTTAAAAAAAAAAATGAAGAACGCCACAGAGAAAGAAAAAAAGCCCGTTTCTAGAAAAAAGATTATCATCGCTGTTGTATTGATTAGTATTGCGTTCTTTGGATCTTTCTTAGTATATTTTATCTTACAAATTTCATTAAATACAGAAACCCCTATTGTAGTCGTAATCAGTGGCTCAATGGAGCCTCAGATTCATGAAGGTGACTTGTTGTTTGTAATGGGAATCGAACCAGAAAACATAAAAAACGGAACTATCGAAGATAAAGATGGAGATATAATTGTGTTCAACGCTCAGGGATTGTGGCCCTCTGCTCCCATCGAACCAATAGTCCATCGTGTGATTGAGAAATACCAAATAAACAACACATGGTATTTCTGGACTAAAGGTGACGCTAACCCGATTCGTGACCCCGCCCCATTTCCAGAAACTCGTGTTATCGGTGTTGTAGTCGGGGGTATCCCCTACATAGGTTGGGTGAAAATATTCTTAACAGAATCTGGCTTATTAATCCCTCTATTAGTCGTTATATCAGCGATTCTTATTATCAGTATAGTGAGAGATATATACAAAGGCGATGACGACGATCAGGATAAAAAAAATAAAGAAGAGCAAGAAAATACTAAAGAAGAGCAGGAAAAAACTAAAGGAGAGCGTTAATAAATAAGGAAAGTGGTAAAAACGCTTTTATTTTTAGCCTAAAATTATTAATTATTTAAACTGAAATCTCAAACTTTTGTTTTATAAATTAAACTTTAATATTGATACAAAGTTAATATTAATCATCAATAAAATATTGATATTGGATGATATAAATGGCATGGACACCACCTACGAAAATTACTGTGATCTTCAGCTTTTTACTCTTAGCAGGAGGATTGTTCATATTGATTGAAAACTTCTTTTCGCTTCTGGGCATACTACCACCTTTGACTTTCGGAACATTCACTTCCGATCAATGGTGGGGAATTTTTGGAATGGGATTAGTTTTTCTCGCTTGGTTTTTTATGTTTCTAGGAGTAAGAGTAAAGGGATTATAATTAAAATCCATTTTTTTTTAATAGTAATTCTTAATCTTTGTTAACCCTTGTTAGTTATCTGTACAGGTCCTATTATTACGACTCTGAGAATTCAATAGTAAAATGTAAGAATTTAGATGCATATTATTCGTATGAGTTATTAATAAGACAATAAGCTTTTTATGAAAAAAACAATTTAAAACAAATATAATAAAAATCGTATTAAAAATCTTACGAGAGAACATTAATACAGTATACAAAAAATACAAAATAAAAACAATACAAAATAAAACATAGAGGTAAATAATATGTCAAAAGATGCACCTAGGTCAAACAAAGAACAAAATAGCGTATTTGTCGGGAGAAGACCGACAATGAACTATGTAATGGCTACAATGATGATCCTTAATACCGGTGAAGATTGTACCGTTAAGGCCAGAGGTAGAGCTATTTCCCACGCAGTTGATGTGTGCGAAATTTTAAGAAACAGATTCTTAAAAGGAACTGAATATAAAGATATCAGGCTCTCCACAGAACAATTAGAAGGAGAGAATGGTCAATCAAACAATGTTTCTAGTATTGAAATAGTCCTTGCTCCACCAAAATAAATAGAGGGATTATAATCTAAACTCTCTTCGCTAAAACAAAAAAACTCTCTTTTTTTTATTTATTTTACATTAAATTTTTCATTAGATTTCCTTAATTGATTAAGATCACTGAATTTAATCGTCAAATAGTAATTTTAGAATCAAATCTGAACCCTTTTTTTTGATTCAATGAGGGGTCAAAGGATGGTAGATTTTAGAGAATTATTTCGGATTGTCAAAACATTTAAAAACTCATATGGCAATACTTTATATTAATAAAAAATCAATTTATAATCGATTTTTTAGCACTTTACTAAAATTTAATCAAAGTATAAGAAGAGGAAGAAAAAATTATGGCGAAAAAAGGTAAGGTGGAAGCCTTATTTGTAAAATCTAAAGTTCGAGAACATATAAAAGCCAACGACCTCAATACATCCTCAGGTGTGCTTGATGGTGATACGCTGAATGGTCTGATAACAGCGTTTCTTGATAGAGCCTGTGAACGTGCTAAAGGGAACGGTCGAAAAACCGTAAAAGCGCGAGATTTATAGGCAAACTTATAATATAAACTATCTTTCTTTTTTTTATTATTTACCGAACTTTCTTAAGCTCAGAATAGGATTCTATGAGTTAAGTAAGGTTTCTATCGCTATTTTCTCCGGTTGAAATACTGCCGTGCTTATTCCTGTGGTATGGTCTTTATTTACGATTATTTTGTGCGCATTTATATCTGATGGAATTGCTGTGTGAGTAATCAAGAAAATTTGTGAAAATGTTTTTGATTTTATCAAATGCTTGAGTATTCTTTCTCGTCGAGTTTCATCAAGTGCTGCTAATGGCTCATCTAAAAGAAGTATATCAATTTTAGGATTTTTTTTTGGTGATTCTTTGGTAGGACGTATTTTACTCATTAATTCGGATATAGCTAACCGAAGTGCTATCCCTAGCGCCGTTCTATCGCCTCCGGAAAGAACTTCGACTGATTCGTGAACACCATTAAAATTATCTTTGATTTTGAGCGAAAGGCCAGTCTTTTTTGTACCAATTAAATCCAGATGTAAATCGCTATACTGACCAGAGGTAAAATCTTTTATGTACTTATTTGTCACCAAGGCAATATTTTTTACTAAACGTTTTACGACCATATATTCTGTTACAAACCTTCGAACGAATTCTTTTGCTTTATTAATGTGATCTAGTTCAATTTCAAATTCTCCAATATCCTTCTCCAGGTTGTTCATGTATTTTATCTCATCGTTCAAATCTGCAATTCGTTTAAGATTTCCTTCGAGATTCTTTTGATTTTCTGTCCAATCTTTAATAATAGCAGTTAATTCAGTATTGAGCTTTTTCTTCTCAATTGAAAGCATTTTTATGTTGGCAGGAGTTATATCAGTAAATTTAGACTTGTATTCTGCTAGAAAGGTAGTAATTTCTCCCTTGATCTTTTCAAAATCCGTTGCTTTTTTTTGGTAATTCTGATAATCATTCCTTAACCCTTGAATCACAGTAATCTGTTTTTTGATATTATCAAGTTTGGTTTGTTTTTCTTCTATATCTAAATCCAGATTTTCAATAATTTTCGTAATGGAATTAATTTTTTCTTGATTTATCTCAATTTCTTTGTTAAATTCACCGACCATCTCGTTATAATGCTCTCTTGTAAGCTCATTTTGGCAAGTAGGGCATCGAGCTACTTCTGCATTATCCTCGTTCGTAGTAAAAAGCAAGCTATCTTCCATTTGCTTTAAATTTTTTTTACTATCATCAATTCGACCTCTTGTCTTCCCTACACCTTTGTATGTCGCTTCTCTTCTTTTATCTAAAGTTTCCTTCTGTGTTTTGGTATCGTTTTCTTCTTTAACTAAAAGCGATATTTTTTCATTAATTTTAGATAAGGCTTCAAAGTCTTTGATATTTAATTTAGTATTTTCGATTTTTCGTTGGAAATCGCTTTTGTAAGCGAGATAATTTTCTTCAAGAATGTTTTGTTGGTCATAAAGATTCTCTAAGTTCGAAATTAAGTCATCTGATGGAAAATCTGAAATTTGTTGTTCGTGTTCTTTTTTTGCATTTCTATTATCAATAAGTCTTTTTTCTAATTCTGCGTTTTCGAGTTCTATATTAATGATATCTTGTTTGATCCGTTCTATCGGAACTCTTTTCTTTTCTAATTTTTCTTTATTAAATTTAACATCTTTGGATTCTCTATCAAGAAAAGCGAGTGCATCATCGATTATATTGAGTCTGAATAAATCGATTATCATTTCTCTAAGATCAGCCCCCTTTTTGTTTGCCAAATCCTCAACTTCTCCCTGTCTAACGAAAACAGTATTTAATGCTTGCTCAGTAGAAATTTCAAAAAATTTTTCGATATCGAACTTCTCAACTTCTCGATAAGATGATGTAACCCATTCAAACAATTTCATGGAAGTGGCTCCAGTTCTACTCCACTTACGATAAATATTATATTTTACGTTATCAAGAGTAAAAAAAATAGTTATTTCGGCTTTAGATTCTCCATAAGTAATAAAAGAACTTGCATTTCTTCCTCGAAATATTTTAGGTCCGAAAAAAGCGAACAAAATCCCTTCTAAAATAGTAGATTTACCGTATGAGTTCTTTCCACTGATTAATATTAATCCTTTGGGAAATTCTTTCATTTTTTTTGGGAGGCTTAATTGCTTATATCCCATGAAGTTTTTAAAAGCGAGATTCGTAATATGCATTTTTCATACCTCCTTCTCTTTTTCCATATATT
>DATKTW010000021.1:0-8917 GCA_035530895.1 Candidatus Nanopelagicaceae bacterium | reverse complement strand
CAGCCTGCATCAAGTATCAAACAATGATTTTTCTGAAGTTCTAATATTTCTAATGCTCTTTGCGTCATTTTTATTTGTGCTCGCATTATAGATTTAGACTTAGCATAATTAGAAAGAGTCTCAAGATCAAAATAATCGGATGCTTTTTCATACAGTTCTTCGGGTCTTTTTCGTTTGATATTGAAAAAATAATTGTCGTTCAAAATGAGTATGCCTATTTAATTTGCTTTACTAATTGATACGGAAAAAGATTTCTCAATTTAGTTTATAAATCAAAAATTTTATTAGAATTTAAGTATTTAATATTGCAATTAGCTTTAATTATTGACATTTCAAATTTTAAATAGTGATATTGATGTCCGAAAAGGAAGAAAAGTTATTAGTTCGAAAAGCAACTCTAAATTTAAGAAGAAAATATGGAAGAACAAAGCAAATTAATATAGTAGAACGTGATGCATTTGTTCCCAGCTCTATAGAAAAAGAAATTAGAGAATCTCTTCCAAAAAGAAAATCAATATTGGCTTCTGACATAGCTCTTAGGTACGATCTAAGAATTTCGACTGTAAACTTGTTATTAAAGCAATATGAAGGAGAAGGATTAATAAAGTTATTAAATCCTAATTTAAAATTGAAAATATATGTTCCAAATTCTTAATTTTACTAGATTTATATTATTTCAGCTATTAATTCTTTTAATTCATTATTAGAAAATAATTTATATTTTTTAGGACTAATTCTAATAAAGCATATTATTTAAAGCAGATGTGGTCCAGTGGTAAGACGCCGGCTTCGAGAGTATGAGTTATTACCATAAAAGCCGGTGCGCGTGAGCGTTCGGGGGTTCGAGTCCCTCCATCTGCGTTATTATAACCAGAAATTAGTTACAAGAGATATACTTTGCCATTTGATATCATTGTTCTAGGTGATTTATACGAAGATTTGTATTATGAATCTAATTTCTATGAGGAGCATGCGAAACTACTAGCTTCCAAAATTTTTAATTTTATAAGATATAATCCTGATGATCTAAACAAGAATGTCTTAGAGAAAATAATTTTTAAAGGATTTAGTGATAGTACTATTCAAAATGATGGCCGTTGTTATTTCAAAAGAGGGGGAAATGGTAGCAGTATCTCAGAAGTTTTTGCGCGAAGTGGTATTCCAACTAAATTAGTCAGTATAATCCGGAGAGAAGGTGAATGGATGGTCGAAGAATTAGCCAAAATCGGAGTGGATACGACTAATATAATCCATTCAAATGAAATTCGTCCAATTAGGATAATTGTGACATCAAACAAAAGTACCAAAATTCTTTTAAAACCAAATTTACCCCATAAATGGACTTTTAATGAAAAAACATTAGAAGATTACGAATTTCATAGATCAAAGTTAATATTTTGTGCTTCAATATCAAATGTCTTTATTGAACTCCTTGATGAGGGTTCTAAATTAGGACTATTAACCGCATTTAGCATAAAAGATGAAAATTTTGATTTTTATGAGCAGCTTGGTAGAATTTTTAACAGTAGACATGATATTCTGTTTTTAAATATAAAAGATGATAATGTTATATTGAAGGAAGAGCATTTTGTGGAGCAGATTGATAAAAAGTATAGTAATTACGCAAAAATACGAGTTTTCACAACTGGAAAAAAAGGCACAGTTATAAGAACCGATAAATTAAATCTCCATTTTTCATCGCTCGTTGAAGTGAATGAGATTAATTCATTATTTTCAGAGGAATACTTTCAAGGAGGTTTTTTGATTAAATTTTTTGAGCTTATTAATAACAAAGAATTGTTAAATGAGTTGTTGACTAGTAAAAACATAGAAAACTTAAAGGCTATTTTAGTTAAATGTGAGGAATTTGCGGTGTATCTTACAAATTTTAAAAATCTTCACCATTATTTCCCAAATAGGAAAGAATTAGAAAAGTTTATGATGAACTTTAAAAAATAACAATTAATCGTCTTATTGTATTAATTGAAGAATCAAAGTTTCCATTTGAGCTTTAGCAGATTCCAACTTGTTTAAAACATCTACAGTTTTCTCTAAGTCTTCTTTATACTCTTCAATAATAAACAATAAATAAAAATCCAAATTCCCAAACTTTAATGTTTCCACTAACCCAGAATAACGACTACCATCTTCAAATTTATCTGAGAATTCGAGTAATGTCCTATTCTCTGCGATTATTTTCTTTTGAGCCTCTAAATATTTATCGTATATCCTGATTTTTTCTGATAAATGTAGATGTGGACGATAATATTCACCAATCGTTATACCCTTAGCATCAAACAGCGCTATCATGATAGAATTATAATTTTTACTAATTCGAGAAAACAGTCGAGATACCATTTCCATTTTTTCAAATAATAGAGATAAGCCTGATGAGAAAGCGTCCATGATTGATTTGATATCGTAAATAGAAGTTTCAAAAAAAAATATGTCAAAATCATTACTATATCTGATTAATGCGTGCTTAATCGTTAATATTCTCTGGTTTATAACTTTCTCTTTTGTGAGTTGAGGATCGAACTTGTGAAAAAGGACACATAACGGCGGATATTCTTGATTCTCCTTTAAAAAGAGTAAAATCTTATCAAGATAATCGATCGTTTCGACATATCTATCGTAGTCTTGCGCATCAATAACGTAGAAAAGTAAATCTGTACCACTAATGTATTTTGTTGGATTTTTTAAATATTCTTCTCTATATTGTAGCTGACCTCCAAAGTCCATTCGAATAAACTCTATACCTAAAAATTTAAATGCATCTCTGGCAATTTTACGTGTAGGCATTAATTTAAGTATATCCTCTTCAAAACCGAATTTTTTAGATATAACTGTAATTATGCTCGTTTTACCTGCAAAATCAAGCCCCATAAAAGCAATCTTCTTAATATTTATCACCCGATTCTACTGCTTAGCTCCCAAAACTTTCTTTTTGAAAATGTCTGAAAAATTTCTACAAATTATTTATAGCAGAAGGAATTAATAAATCCTTACTTTTTAGCGAAAAGATGTAAATGAAATTAAAGCTAATTTTTATTAGTTATAAAAAGATTAACCTCCCGAGATAGGAAAAGAAATGTATAGCTGGTCTCCCTCATTTAATTTCGTTTTATAGTTTTGCATGTAAGAAATGTTCCTACCGTTGAGTAAAATGATCATCTGTGGATTTAACTTCTTCTTATTTTTGGATAAAATACTATCGTCTAATAAATCTTTATATTCTTTGAGAAATTGGGAGATAATATCGCCTACGGTATCTCCTTCGTATACTATTTTATTTTTTTTTACTCTCAATACAAAAATGTTTAATAAGTTCAAATCAACTTTAACCATAATATTACAACTCGTTTCAATTAGAAAATTATAAGATCTTGCTACATTCTATTCCAAATTTGGTTCAATTTTAATAAATTAGACTAATTTTTAAGCTTAATTATAACAAAATATAATGAAAAATCAATGCAAAAAACCTCTTTTTCTTAATTCACATCCTAATCGAATAAGTTTTATTAGAATATATTAATATCTAATCCATTTTCCACTATAAACAGAAGATTATTATCAATATTCAAACGGTTATATAATACTTTCAATTTTTCAGCATCAAATACCTGATTCTCTGGTTTGAAAGGGCAATAATTAACTTTTTTAAGATTTTTAGAGATTTTTTTTGATAAATCTTGAATCGTACCTTCTCCAAAAGCAATGATAGGGGTAAATATGGGTTGGCTTAAGTGCAGAGTATTGATAGCTAAAGTCTCTAAATCAACGAAATCAGGGCAGTAATTCGAACTACTTAAGCTCGTACCATCGGTACATGCCTTAATTTTTTCATAAAATTGAAATTTAGGATTTTTAAGGATTTTAGATATTAAATCAAACCTAATTAAGCGGCATATGCCACAAAAATATTGTTTTTCATCTAACTCTGAAAAAACTTTCTTTAGAACATCATGTATTCTAAATTTGGCTAATTGAATATTATTTTTTGGTATATAATCGCCTATTTCTTTCCAATTTGAAATCCAATCTTCGATTTCGGTTCCCTCCTCCGTGAGATCAATTAATATAGGATAAATCTCAGATCCTCTTCTCATTAATAGAAACCCTGCAATTAAATCATTTAACCTACCTATGTCCATTACCAATATTTTTTTCTGAGGTTCAATAGGTAAACCACCCCATTTACTTTTGATAATCTGAGAGAAAATGTAGGTGAAATCTCCCCTTATTTCAATAAATATTTGTTTTTTCGGTTGGGTAAGATTTACTTTCAATTCATGATTCGGAAAATTATCAATAATTGCTTTGCCGACTATCGTTGCTACTTCTAAAGAATTAAAATCGTGCTTCCCAGATCTTTTAACTCTGAGTGCAAAAGTGTCTTTCTGATCAAGGATATCTTTAGCAAGTTCAATTGTTCTTTCAGTAATATTTTTTAGGTTGTTTGATGTTCTAATTGCTGGACTAAAGGAATGTACACCAAAAGCGTTTTTTAATACATTAATAGCAGAAGGAAGGTCTTCATTATTAAAAAAGAAAAATACTCTCGATGAATCCTTACTCATTTGATACTTGTTAAATTTGATTCCTTTTCGTTTAAGTATTTTAGTAATATTACTCATCAAATACTTAAGCATTCGAATTTTAACTTTTTGCGACTTTAACCATATTTCTGCGTATCTAATTAATATTAAGTTATATTGAGGTAAAAGAAGGTTCTGTTCCATAATTTTCAGTTTTTTCTTAAATTAAAATTGTTAAGTAATAATTACCAATAACTTTTACTTCACCAGTTCTCAAATTATGTTCTTTTAATACTACGAGTCCTTTCCTGTAGATTTCGATCTCGATAAAAACCTCGTCAAAATATTTCCCTTCGAGATTCCCCCCATTGGAAAATATAGTATTGTCAATTTTAACGTTAAAAGAGATGCTTGGGGAAGAATTCAATACTAAATCTATTTGAGATCTAGCAAATTGGGATAATACATCCCCAGAATCGATTAGCTCAGTCCTCCATACACTCAATGGAGTCGGTATTAAGTTATGAAAGCAACACACACCAAAAATTTTCTGATGACTAAGCGATAACACTTTTTCTATGAAGTCATTTAATTTCTTTCTCCCAATAAATCCCTCTTTAGAATCTAGAGTCGTGGAGTTCATACCCTGAAAATATATCTTTTCATTCTCATAAAGTGGATTAAAATCACCAAAATTTTGCCTCCAATACTCCCAAGCAAGAGGTTTTGAGTCTGTAAATCCCGGAACGGCTATATATGGGTGTTTTAACAGATCAAGAGTATCTTTCGCAGCTTTAAATTCTTCTTTATAGCTATTTTTTGTAAGATTTCCAGCGTGTACTACCAAATCGATATCATTCATCTTATTAATGCAATTGATAGCTTTCTCAAAATTTGAAAATTTTCCCTCCATCCGCTCAGAAACTAACGAATTTGACATTTGTATGAATCGAGCTATAGGTTTTTGCTTTTCTTCTATTTTTAATGGAATGTAGTAATTAACTTCTCGTAAGATTTCATGTTTAGATTCCGGATCAAAAACTGGGATCACTTTAAAACTAAGTTCGCTACCTTCTATATCAACAATAGAATATGTGAAAAGTTCTCGATATCTTGTCTTATTACAGCAAAAAGTCCCTGCGTTAAAAATAAATAAGTCTTTTTCACTACTACTCACGGTATACAGATTTGAAGTATGCCTATGACCATTTAAAACTAAATCTGCTTTTGCTTCTAAAAGCATTTTGAGCATATCTCCCGAATCATCTATGGCTGATCGCTCTTTTCCTGTATTTGGTATAGGAATAAGCTGATGATGAAAACAAACTACTTTGAATTTATTCTCTCTCTCAGGAATCTCTAACTCAGTTCTTACAGCTTTAATTACGTTATGGTGTATTATTCCTCCAGGTAAATCCGGTTTAGTACTATCTATACCAAGGATATAGATATCGTCGTCCTCATACGCGTAATGCCTTCTACCTATCATTTCTTCAAATAATAAATAGCCCACATTCATGGCATCGTGATTTCCAATTAAGACCATAATAGGACTTTTTGTCACTGGATCGAACTTTTTAAATTGCTCTAACGCATACTCATAATCCAATAAAGTTCCCATCTGAGTACTGTCTCCTAAGTTCAAATATAGAGATGTGTTCTTTATCTTATTTACTTTTTCAATTCCAACATTGAAAGCGTGGAGGTTAAAAGCTCCCCCAGAACGAGTAATATGAGTATCAGAAATGATCACTAGTCTTTTTTTTGACTTAATCTTTTCCTGAGAGTTAATCTTAACGCTTTTTTCGGAAATCATATTAGTTGTTTTCCTTTAATTTTGCTGGATGACCCATATAAATAGAATTCTCTTCTAATACCTGGTTATGGTTGGTATAAGAGTGAGCTGAAAGTTTCGTATTTCGCTTAATTATCGTACCTGGTAGGAGAACACATTTCGCTCCTATAAGCACATTGTCATCAACCATTATTTTTTTCAATATAAAATTATCTTGCTCAATTGCAAAGCTTAAAATTGTGGAGTTCATCCCAATTATAACATTTTTACCAATAGATACGAATTCTGAGGAAATCCAACTATTATCACAGATCGTTTGTTTCCCAATCTTTACACCGTAAAATCTCAGCGTAAAGCGATTTTTAAGCCAGGGAAAAGGATTTGACGCCGTTACATAAAGCGGCCATTTTTTAACTATATTCCGAACAGTCCAAAAATAATAATCTCGATCTTCTATTGAACGCTTAAAATTCCCTTCTTTTGGATTATGTATAAGGATAATTATTTTCAAAAATAAAACTGAGATCAGAATTGCACTGAGTTGGATTAAATGAATTGAAAAGAAGATATTGAAAGGTAGAGCAATAAAAAACATCCAGAAATATGTTTCGCTCCAGAATAAAGTAATATACCAAAATTCGAAAAGCGATGTTGGAATTAGACTTAGGATAATTATCACAATATACAAGATAAGAAACTTTTTTCTAATCCTCTCGTCGATAGGTGTAGGGGAATCTCCTTTTAAACTGACAGGTTGAAACATTTTTTATTCCTCTTGTAAATGTGAATCTGTTTGTTTTTGGTTAGTATTATCAGAGATTGTAGATTTCTTAACTTTCACTGCTTTTTGTTGAGATTCTTCCACAGATTGAATTGGTAGCATTATACTTACGGGAGTTCCTACGTGAATTAAATTTCCTTCTAATTTCTGGTTGATCTTTGTGTAACTGTTTACACCTAAAACAGCAAAGTCTTCCATGATTGTACCTGGAGATATAATGGTGTGAGGTCCCACTACACACGCTTTTCCAATTTTAACTCTTTTGATAAGAAGTTTATCATGGTATATTAAATGTGAGAATATACATATATTTAGCGAAGTCATTGTAAAATCACCGATTTCTACAAATAAGGGATCTACATACCCTTCATACAAGACAACACTTCTTCCAACTCTAGTTCCAAATGATCTATAAGCGATAATATCCAACCACGGTAACGGTAATGCTCGAGCTAACCAAACGGGAAAATATGCAGTCCAAAACCTTCTATGCATATATTTCCATTCTTTACTCCCCCTCTCGAAGATACCCTCTTGCGGTGGTGAAATTTTATTCAATACACGAAAAATTCCTCCAGAAAATAAGATAACTGTAAATACAAACAGAAAAATATTAGCATAGATATTTAGTGGAAGTAATAACCAATAATACCATTCAGCTTTTAATCCAAACGAATAAAACTCTGTACCCGTTAAAAGATAATATAAACTATTAATGAACCACAAATTTAATATAAATAAAACCCATCCCCCGATGAATAACTGGATTAAAATAATCAAAGAAAATGGCGTCTTGTAAACACCAGAAGTTGAAATTACCTCCAATTCAAATTTAGAGCCTTCTTCTCCTTCCACATTAATTCATCCATATCTGAATAATCGCTATTATTATATTATAACAACCGTAAGATAAATAAATTTTACACAATTGTTACTATTAAATTCTAATTTATTATAAAATAGATTTTTAAAACAAATCCATTATATGATATTATAAATAGAATAAAAAATTAACAATTAAAATAATTAAAATTCCTATAAGAGCGTGAGAAAAAATTTCTGTAGACTGGCAAAAAGCGGAACAGAATCCGGATAAGTCCCAAAAGATAGAGGGACGATTCCTATTAGATTTAAGGGCAAAGGTAAACGATTTAGAGAAGCAATTAACGGATACAAGAAATGAGTTAGCAAGAACTCAAAGTACCCTTAAAACCACCGGCGAAAGTCTCGAAACTACATCGAAAGAATTAGATGAAACTAAAGCCAACCTTGAAGGTGTTAAGGCAGATTTAGGCGATACTAAAGCTAAGCTGGAGCAAACTAATGCTCTGATTGAAGAAAAAACACAATCTAATGCTGCTTTAAACGCTGAAATCGAGGGGCTGAAAGGTAATCTTGATAGTGCAAACGCGAAGATAAATGAGCTCGAAGGTACTTTAGAAAGCAAAAAAGAGGAACTTGGTATTGCTATCTCAGATCTCTCCACTGAACTTGAAGTATCTAAATCTAAAATACAAGATTTAGAAAATAAAATAGCTGAAATGGAAAGCACTGGTTCCAATAGCAAAGAACAAATGGATAAATTAACCGGTGAAATTCAAGAATTAAACAGTAAACTTACGGCTACTCAAGACGAGAATACTAATTTAAATAGCCAATTGATGGAATTAAACAATTTATTACTCCAAAAAGACACCAGAATTCAAGAGTTATCTGAAAATGTAGATAGCAAAGGGAAATTAGTGGATGCACAAACAGCTCGCTTGGAGGAGGTTGAATCCGAATTAGGCGAATTAAAGC
>DATKTW010000020.1:0-2129 GCA_035530895.1 Candidatus Nanopelagicaceae bacterium | reverse complement strand
ACCAATAGAATATACTAATCCAAATGATATTGAGAAAATAAGACCCTTTAGTAGATCTCTTTCTAATATTAAATCGAAAATCAACCCCAGAATGATAACAGTTGGAAGAACTACAAATCCAACCAAAGTAACTTTTTTATTCTTTTTCATTTCCTAATCTCCTTTATTTTATGTTTTATGCGTGATTAATTTTTTTCTCTCAAGCTTTAAAATTAAGAGATTCTCCACAGTTTGGACAAAAATTAAATTTGACTCCTATATGATACCCACAAGCGGTACAATATAAGCCCGAATCGGTATGTACTTGATAATAGCCTCGTCGGTATCCTAAATCGAATCTTACTTTTAACGATGTGAAAAGAGTGGTTAATAAACATATAAAAAGTGGTCCAAGAATGATTGATACTAAATTATTCAATAACTCATTCAAAAATAGCATATCATATCTCCTGCTTGTTGGGTTGTACCACGAATCTAATGTAAAGGCGTCCACATGCCATACAAGGTTTAAGAACAAACCGAAAATTGCACGAATAACGCTGATAATTAAAGAGCTGATCACAAAAACTCCAATGATTTTCCAAAAAGCTCCTTTAGTAATTACTCTCGCTTGTTTGATAGGTTTTTCTATGTTTTCAAATTGATAAGTGAATACTGAACAAATATATAGTCCGAAAATTATAATTCCCGGAATCAATAAAAACCAGAACCCAAATGGAACTCCAAGACCAAGAATAGCAAGGACTACAAATAATTTGGAATTATATGATTTCTTTATATCTTGAACGAAATCAGTATCTAAGTTTAAGTACTTCTTGTAGAGGTAAAGACTCACGGAACTCATAGCTAAGGCTGTAAAAAAAGTGTAAATAATACTATCTATAAAGATAACGCTAAGAGCAATTAGAAAAAAATTTATGAGTCGAGCTACATCAGCTTCCGTCAAGTTTGAAGGATCAATTGTACCAATTATATTTTTTTCAAGAATAATTACTTGCCAATTCAGATCTGCAAGTAAAAAAATCTTTAAAAGCAAGTAAATTACATAAAAAAGGGTGAGCGGTCCGATAATTTTTGACCAGTTTTTTCCAAATAAGCGAAAACCATCGGAAATGGATTGACCATAACTTTTTTTTGCTATTCTTGTTAATTCTTGAGATTCACGCGACATAATTTTTATTATTTACATTTGAGTAACGACCAATTTAATAAGATTCAAAGTAAGCTAATAAATATTGTTATAATTTGTTTCTGAATATGGTTAAAAATTATTGCCAGTCTAACATTAAACTTCTTATTAAAAAAGTATTAATTATGAATAGCTATTGAAATAAAAACAGATCATAATTCGGTGTTAAAAGAATTTATTACCGTGGATACGTCCTTATTCGGCTTAAAATCATAGGAACTCAATGGGATATAATTAATAAACTCAAAGAATTCAATAAAAACGAATCAAGTGAAGACTGGAAAATAACATATTCTTCTCCTGTATATGGTGGTTGGGATCTCATGCTCGAATGCATTTTTAGTAATTTGAGTGATTTAGAAAAGATTATTAATTACTGTAGAACCGATGAAGACCTCCAAAAATGGCTAGACACAACTACTACCCTTATTAGCGTAAAAAATGATTATGACCCATAATACTACTAAAATTTAAATTTAGATTAAATTATTTATGATGATTTCTGATATGTCTGCAGAATATTCTCCTGTTCTCCTAATACTTTCTATGATATAACCAATTTCGACAGCATTTTTACCCACATTTTCAGAACTGAAAATTATTTTTTCGCATGCAACAGTTAATTTTTTAATGGATTCGATGTTTTCATTTGCTAGCATGATTTTCTTTTGAAGCCAAGCATCAAGACTAATATTGAGTAGTTCAAGGGAAATTTTGCTTGCTTCAAGTATACTCTCAAATAAAGTCTTATCAATCTTTTCATAATCTAACTTCAACACGTTTTGAGCAATTTTTACCGCATAATCTCCGATGCGTTCTAAGAATTTACTAATTAGTTGGTAGTTAGAAGCATCTTCTAATGTAATGTTCATTTTCTGACATAAAATAACGTCTCTAAGTACGATATGGGATTGTCGTTCGACTAACCAGTTCAATCTAT
>DATKTW010000019.1:0-2301 GCA_035530895.1 Candidatus Nanopelagicaceae bacterium | reverse complement strand
ATTTCAAATTTCTCAATGCCTTTAGGAACTATTTTACAATTGCAGAACATTTTACGCTGCTACCTCCTGATATATTACTGAAAATAGAGGATTCGATTCTATACGCTCCTTTTCGTATTGAAAATCATGATATGTTATTTTTTTACTCCATTGAGAGCCATTATCTTCGTAATAAAATCCATGAGGATCGTTCCGTCTTGCAAAATACGCAAATATAAGGGATATTAATTCTTCTTTGTTTTTACATTTAGAATATCCTGAAATAGCAGTACTGGAATTATACACGCCCCAATTACGGGTATTACAACAAATAGTTTTTAATTTTTTAACTGTAAGAGTTTTAAGAAATAAGTTTAGTTCTTCAAGATTCGTTTTACTCGCACCTCTCCTCTATTTCGTTGATAAAATTCTTTAAATACCATTCTGTAGAGGCTTCCTTGTTCATGTCGGCAATTGCTTGTAGCGAGGCTTTTTTACTTTTTAACCATATTTTATCGTCTTTATTCATTTACTCGACCTCCATTAACGGAATTACAAAATCCTCTATTTCTTCGAGTTGACCTAATAATTGGACAGTTAATTCGTCAGGTTTGCGATTAAAAGTTCGAATCTCATCGCTCACTTTATTAACAAACGATTTTAGCGAGGCAATAACCATAGGATCGTCAGTATAATCAAGGTAATTTTCAATACCGCTCAATACGGCGACTAATTCGCAATTGTTTAGTTTTACTTCCATTTTACTTTGCCTCCAATTTTATCACTCTCATATTAATAACATCTTCGGGAGTCTCGGTAAACCAAGTAGCAATGCAATCAGGACAGCTTATTGCGGTATCGTAATCAGGAGTGCCTTCGTTTATAAAAACTTGAAATTTAAAATTACCGTCAACTTCTTCACCACAATAATCGCACTTAAAATCCTCTATAATCGCACTTTCTAATCCCATTTTTACTCCTTCACCTCGTATTCTATTTTTAGGTTTTTAGCGTGAGTAATAACACCGCAAGAGCAAAAATGATTGTAATTATAGGTGACTTTTTCTAATACCATCACATCACAATTAGGACAGCGATAAATTCTCTTTAATTCGGGTGAAGTAGAGTCTTTTTTACTTAAAAATTCTAAGAGTTGGTGTTCTTCGTTAAATTCGACTTTTAGCCCCTCTACATATACCCGATCGCTACAAATAAGGTGATTGGCACATCCCATACATGCCCAGCTGGTAGAAGTCTGGTCCAAAAATCGACAATTTAATATTTTATATCTGTCATCTAAGTCTTCGAGAACTAGTTTTTCCTGAATAATCAAATTATTTTCGGACACTTTTTTTTATCACCTACGGAAGTAGATCAAATTCGTTTAGAATAGGGTGAGAATATAGGTTATCTCTCTGTTCTTCAGTTAAGATCGCTATAAAGGCTTCAAGGTTGTTTGTATCGTTGAGAAGGTCGAGAGATTCAATAAGGTTTGTTAGCTTTTCTTCTCGAAATTGTTTCATTTCTTTCAATGTTTTAGCGTCTACCCAGTCGATTTCGTTGCCTTCGATGTCCTGATTGTTTTTTATCCATTCTACTGACATTTTTATAACATCCCCGATACTTTTTCTGTTTCTAATTCGATTTGTTCTTCGTCAACTTCTATCCCTGCTTTCTCAGCCTCAACGCATTTCAAACAAAAAAGCAGGCTTGTTTTATCCTTTTTGTCGCCATTATCAAAACCCTTGGATGTTGCAATACAATGTGCCCAAGTAGGACAAGAAACCTTACAGTATTCTACTACAAATTCAACACATTTTTCATGCATTTAGAGGCTCTCCTCTGGAATATTTTTGATTGGATTATTATTGGCCCCACTTCGGAGTTTGAAATCAGTGATGTATTTATCTATTGCCTTATAAATGGCGTCTGCATCTGATCTATAATTAATTCCATTCTGAATCATAATTTTCTTTAAGTTCTCAACTCGGTTTATATCCAATGAATAAGTTTTATATTCTGCTGACATTTTTAACAAATCTTTTTTATCTTAATATTATTTTACTATTATGATATTATTATCATAATTCATATTTAAATCTTCTGCAAAAATTCCATTAAAAAGAGAATAATAATATTTTGAAATCCTTTCTATTACCCTAATATTATCCTAAATCAATCTAAAAGCTTAAAATTTCTAAAAATAATTAGTTATCATGGTAAAAGGTTATACTTCTGTCTCAATTTCAGATAAACTTCTCAAGTTAATCGATGAAGTAGTAGAAAGCAATGAAACTACTTATGGAACTCGTAGCGATTTCA
>DATKTW010000018.1:0-2329 GCA_035530895.1 Candidatus Nanopelagicaceae bacterium | reverse complement strand
TCTTTACGATAACAGATTTTTCTAAAATAGTAAAAAAAGCTGAAAAGTAAAACTGCATTTTCTCTTAAATTGTATTTAGGCGGATATCCATAATTCCGCTAAGTAGATTAACACTTCTGAAGCTTTCTGCAAAGCAAGTGTTGGAATATGTTCCTTCCTTGAGTGAGAAAGTAATCCTCCTGAGAAGATATTAGGGGTGGGTTTCCCCATTTCGCTTAATTTAGAACCATCGGTTCCTCCCCTAATCGCACGAATCTTAATGTCCAATCCAGCCATCTCTATAGCCTTTTTTGCCAAATCCACAACATTTTGTTTAGCTTCAATAAATCGCTGCATGTTCTTGTATTGATGTAGAAATTCTATATTAACCTTTAAACCAGGATATTGAAATTCGTACAATTCTCCTAGTTTTTGTAGGTATTCCATTCTCTTCTGATTATTTTTTTCCTCAAAATCCCTAATTATTAGTTTAGCATTTGCTTCTTCTACATTTCCACTCAATTCTGACAAATAATAAAAACCTTCTCTTTCTTCTGTGTGTTCTGGTGATTCATAATCAGGTATTTCACTGAGATATCGGCTCGCTACATGTATTGCATTAATTAGAAGGTTTTTGGCGTAACCAGGATGTACACTAAGTCCTGTAAATTTAATGGCCGCTTTCCACGCATCAAAGCATTCAGATTCTAATTCTCCCATTTCTGAACCATCTAATGTATAACAGAAATCAGGTAACCTTTCTATGTTTATTTTTGAAGTTCCTCTTCCAACTTCTTCATCAGGCGTAAAACAAATTATAACAGGACCGTGTTTTAATTCTGAAAATCTCTTCCAAGCTGCGCAAGTGGCCATAATTTCTGCGATTCCCGCTTTATCATCAGCGCCTAGCAAAGTATCTCCTTCAGATGTAACTATATCTAAACCAACGTACTTTAATAGAATTGGAGAATCATCTATTGTTAGCTTAATATCTGGATTGCTTGCAAATTCTATTGGACTACCGTCATAATTTTTGTGAATAACGGGTTTTACGTTTTTCCCGTTAACTGCTGGTGAGGTATCGATGTGGGCTATTAAACCAATCGGTTTAACCTCCTCCAATCCGGTACTCGCAGGCAAATTACCGTATACGTACCCATACTCATCATGTGCTACATTTTCTAAGTTCAATTCCATTAATTCTGATGCCAAAATTTTTCCTAAATCAAATTGATTTTGCGATGATGGATTTGATTGGGAATGTTCATCTGATGTAGTCCATATTTGAACATACCTAAGAAACCTATTTAGTGCTTCTTTGTGCAAGAATTCTTTTATTTCTTCCGATAACAAATTAATCCCGTCTTGTATAGTAATAATACCTTCTAGAATTATTTTTAATATTATAACTTATTTATTCATTTTCCCTTGAAAATTGGCTCTCTCTTTTCTTTAAAAGATTTCATACCTTCTCCAAAATCGTACGAAGCAATGTTTTTACAATATAATTTAAACTCGTGGTTCAAAGAAGAAGTTAGTTCGTTATACTGAGAAAAGTTAAGCATATTTTTATTGTAACCTAAACATTTTGTAGGTAGTTTTGCGATAGATCCTATAAACTCTTTAGATTTTGTCTTAAATTCCGAAAGGGGATAAACTTTGTTAACCAAACCAATTTCTTTTGCTTCAATTGCATCGAGTTGGCGTCCGGTTAAGATTATTTCTGTTGCTTTAGCGAAACCTATTAACCTAGGAAGTAACCAACTTGCACCGCTCATTACACAGTGAGCTCGTTTAACTCGCTGGTCTCCAATCTTCAGATTATCTGCCGCTACGCGGAAATCACAAGATAAGGCCAATTCGAACCCTGCCCCTAGACAATAACCTTGAAGTAATGCGATAACTGGTTTTTGAACTTCTCTAATTAATTGAATTACTCGGTGGTGCGGGAGTTTTGAACCGTCATCCAAAGGTTTAAACTTCACACCTTCAGGTCCCATACTCTTCAAATCATCACCAGAACTAAATGATTGATCATTACCCTCAATAATAAAAACACGAATCGATTTGTTCTTAAAGTTTTTTTCTAAAATCTCTATTATTTCCATTAATAAGGGATAATTTAGGGCGTTTAGTCGTTTTGGGCGATTTAAAGTAATGGTACCAATTCCTTCCTCGATTTTAAATACGATATAATCAAATTCTTTTTGTCCCATAATTACAAACTCTTTGAAAACAGTTTCAATCTAATTTCTGTTTAAAATAATTTGTATTTTATAACTATAAATATCATTCTATCTGCCGAAAAATCTCAAAAATTCAGTAATCTAAAAAAAAAAGAAAAAATTTG
>DATKTW010000017.1:0-17144 GCA_035530895.1 Candidatus Nanopelagicaceae bacterium | reverse complement strand
TTCCTATGGTTTTGGTAACTTTATGAACGAATTTGTACAAATGGCTTTTGGTACTTACGCATTCTATTTTTACGAAAGGGAACTCGGTTTAAATCCAATCATCGTTATGATTGGATTCTTCATCTATGCGATTTACAACGCAATTAATGACCCGATTGTAGGATATTTAACAAATAGGCCGTTCAAGTTTACTAAAAAATGGGGAAGAAGATTTCCTTGGATTTTAATAGGAGGCGTTCCCTTTGTAATAAGTTATTTGTTTATATTTACGCCACCCTCTTTAGATCAATGGTTACTTTTTGGCTGGTTAGTTTTTGCTACATGTTTATTCGACACATTTGCTTCGGTTTTCTGGGTTAATTTCTCGTCGCTATTCCCTGATAAGTTCCGTTCAGTTAAAGAACGGAGAACTGCCACGGGGTTACAAATCCCGATTGGTCTTGTAGGTGTAGCCCTCGGAGCTATTCTACCTCCGATTGTCGTTGAATTTGGAATACCTTCTACATATCTAATTCAAGCAGGAATTGTTATTATCGTTGGCCTAATTGCTATAGGTTTAGCAATCCCAGGCGTAAGAGACGATCAGGACGCTGTTGATAGATATTTGGAAACGCATAAAACGAGAGAAAAAGGACCTTCGTTTTTTAAATCTTTAGGTACTGCTTTGAAGCAAAAAAGTTTTGTCGCTTTTATTGTATCGTATACTCTTTATCGAACTTTAGTACAATCGATGACTGCATCCGTACCATTTGTTGTTGATACTTTATTAGAATGGCCTGCAACAGCGTCTATTCCAATTTTTGCGGGGTTTCTCGTAGGAGCCTTAGTTTCAACACCAATTTGGGTCAAGGCTGCTCACAAAACAAATAATAATAAAAAAATAATGGTGCTTTGTGGGTTACTAATGGGTGTTTTTACAATCCCCTTGATTTTTCTCGAAGATCTTGTGGGTATAATTATCGCAATGGTAGTTTGGGGATTATCGATTGGAGGCTATTGGGCTATGATTGCTCCTATCTTAGCTGATGTTGTAGATGAATCTGTGGTTACGCAGAAAAGGCGCCAAGAGGGAGTATTTGCCGGATTTCAACAATTTTTTGGCCGATTAGCGATCTTTTTTCAAGCAACAAGTTTTGCTTTAGCCCATGTTTTTACTGGTTTGGTTGCAGATCCATATAGCGCTTCTGCGAAATTTGGAGTACATATCCACTTAGCTGTAGTACCGATGATCTGCATATTGGTTGGTACATTCGTATTTTGGAGATGGTATAATTTAACGCCTGACAAAGTGGCAGAAAACCAGAAAAAAATCATAGAATTAAATTTGTAAATTCAAGTTAGGTTTTTCAAAGAGGATTTAAAATTTTCTAACTTTTTTTTTCTTTTTAAAAAACTTTAGATAAAAAAGATTTAAGCAATGAATTCACTTAACATTATCTTCTGAAATTCGATATCTTTTTCTCGAAAAGGAATTTCTTCTTTTCCTGTATAGATATATTCTGCTCCAATATAACCGAGCAATTCTTTAAACGAAACGATGGTATCGGATAACTCTAATTCAAGCATGAAGTAGTTGTTATGAAATTTCCAACCAGAAGTTTTAGAACTCATTTTATAATCTCTCTTCTTTTTATCTCATTATATCGTTATTAAATTATAACTAAATAGACTCGACTAAATTAGTGATTTGATAGTCTATTGGTTTGTTGTGAATTAATGTATTGGGCCAGTGCTTCACAATTCTCGTTTTAAGAGGCGCTTGAATTCTGAAAAATTTTTCTCAGTTTCAAGATTTCGGTTCTTTTCTTTGGTAAAAATATCAATAGGATAATTCTTTTTGTATAAGTTGAGAAGGAGTAAAATTAAGCTTGAAAAGTTTCTAAAATTGCCTTTGTTATTCTTATCTGAACAAAGTTTTAAGAATAGTTCAGTCAACAGTGAGAATTTTTTTTTCTGGATTTCTCCATTGTCAGGAAAATCCGCTAAAGTAATGATTTTCTCGAGAATAATCTGATGATCTTTTCTCCAATTATCAAAAATCTTTATTTCCAATGCTAAAACGATAAAACAATTTATCAATAATTTTAAACTAAAATATTAAAAGAAATAGTTTTTTTCCAATTTATCGGTTAATTGACTTACCGGACGTTGTGCATTTTAGGATTAGAGCAAAGTTCCTTTAGCTACTAGTATAACCTTACCACCAACAGTGATATAGAATTTACCGGCTTTTTCTTCAGCCTTTAAAAGAAGTAGAGAATTCCTCCCAATTTCATAGCCTTGCTCAACTCGAATCTCGATGTTTTTTTTACCAAAATAATCATGCTTCACCAAGTAAGCCGCTAAACAACAATTCGCAGAGCCTGTAGCGGGATCTTCTGGGACTCCATAGTAATCAGCAAAAAATCGCACATTTAAATCGTTTCTTTTATCGTAAGTTTCAGGACAAAAGACTAGTATGCTTTTAGCTTGGATATTTTGAATTAGATGTGTATACTTTTCATTATTTACAGACACCTTTTTTATGATATCTAAGGATTTTAAAGGTACAATGATAGTAGGAATACCAGTGGAAACCTCTTGAATTTTAAATCTATCATCAATATCGTTTTCGTCTATACCTAGAACATCGGCTATCAAGTCAGGTGCAAAAAACCCGCTGAATGTTGGTTCTTTATGTTCCATCCATGTTTCTGAGAGTATTTCACCTTTATATTTGAACAAAATTGCAATTTGGCCAATTTTTATGTTTAGTGCCATGGTTTTAGCTTTTTCTTTCATGAATTCTTGCTGAAATATGTAAGCTGTTCCAATTACTGGATGTCCTGCAAAAGGTAACTCTACTTCAGGAGTAAAGATTCTAACATCGTAATTCTCAACGGATGTAATAAATGTGGTTTCGGAATAATTCATTTCTTTTGCTATACGCTGCATCTCTTCGCCGTTAAGCTTATTTCTACTTATTACAACGGCGAGTTGGTTGCCAGAGTATTTTCCTTCTGCGAATACATCAACAATATAGAAAGGGATACCTTCAGATTTTAATTCATTCATGATATTTATCACTGATTTCTAAGTTTTTTAATAATTAATGTCTTTAAAAATTTTACTAAGTTTTAATATTCTTTTAGGCTACATTTAATAATAAATGTTATCAAAAATATGATATACTTAGGTTTAATATATTAAAGAAAATCTGATGAACATTAAGAAAAGTACAAGAACTATAAAAACTAAAAAAGAACCGACCCGGAGGAGCTATCCAACTAAATTTTCATTAAGTGAATTTGCTGGAGCTCTGGGAGATTGGGGAACTTTAATTCCTTTTATTATTGGTTACATCTCGATTGTAGGTTTAAATCCCGCAGGTGTGTTTCTTTGCCTAGGTTTTACCAATATCATATTAGGTATCAGATTTAACCTACCGTTACCTGTCCAACCGCAGAAAACAATTGGCACGATAGCAATATCTCAAGCTTGGAATCCTGGTTTAGTTATATCAACGGGATTTGGTACGGGTATTATATGGACGATATTGGGATTAACAAAATTCCTAGAAAAAATAGTGAGAAAGGTCCCTGTTGTTTTGGTTCGAGGAATTCAGCTAGGGTTAGGTTTAATTTTAGGGTGGACTGCTTATCTATTACTGATATCTGATATATTTCTTGGGATTATATCTGTTTCTATTATAATTTTAATTTTTAGATTTAAAAGGATACCCTCATCTATTATTTTGGTCGCTCTCGGTATAGTCCTACTTTTTTTAAATCAATCAATCACATTGTCAAACATCCAATTTGGACTACCATATTTTAGCTTCCATGTTCCACAATGGGATGAGATTTTAATTGGAATGGTAATAGCTGGGATCGCACAGTTATTATTAACACTTACAAATGTTATGATTGCTACGATAAGTCTTATTAAAGATTTATTTCCTGAAAGAGAAAATGCTATAACAGCCAGCGAGTTAGCAGTTAATATGGGTATTATGAATTTAATTAGTCCTTTTTTGGGAGGTATCCCCCTATGCCACGGATCTGGCGGATTAGCAGCACAATATGCTTTTGGTGCTAGAACTGGTGGCTCAATGATATTAGAAGGTATAATGGAACTTTTACTCGGATTATTCTTTTCTGAAACATTATTTTTGTTGTTTAACAATTTCCCTAAAGCCATTTTAGGGGCAATGTTGCTTTACACCGCTTTTTTGTTGGGGAAAATATCATTTAAAGATTTTGAAAGTAAGAACCTTCCAATAATCCTTATTACAGCAATTTTCTGCTTCATTTTAAATATTACTCTTGGATTTCTTGTAGGGTTTCTCGCCTATATCATACTTAAAATAATTGAGCGGAAATTCTCAGATCAATCGGAATAGGTTTGATAACTAGCTAAATGATTTACATCAATTCAAAAAATTTAAAAAAAATAAAGATTAATCATAAAAACATGTTAAGCTTGTCTATATCTTTCTTAATTACCGATCTCTTCTTTTCTTTCTCCTCTTCTGGACCAAAACCCTGTTCGTCTTCTTCTAAATTTGCTACTTCTTCATCGAAAGCTTTTTCCACCATCATACCGTACTTTATAGCATAACCTATTAATTCAGGAATGATAGTTATCATGCTTTTGAAACTAAATATTTCGCTTAACCGGCTTAAGATTTTTACCATATCCTCGAAAGGATTAATGTTAATATTAGGATTATCCATTATATCCATAATCCTTCTAAAAAGGACCTCGTAGAATATGTTTAATTCCTCTGGATCTAATGCAAACCCATCATCTTCTTCTTCTTCTGTCAAAGGTTTCACCTAGAATTAATTAATCAATATTAAGTAATATGTAAAAGATCGATTTTTAAGTTTTTAGATTTGATAAAAAGAATTTAAATCTTGTAGCGAAATCGCTCAGTTCGTAATTATTACAATTCTTTAAGCAGTATTTCTTTATACTTCTTATCCCATTTACTAAAAGGTAGGTCGTTATTTTTTGAAGTGAATTCAGAAGTTTTTGGCTTTTTAAAGATTTCTGAAAATGGAATTACAACATTGGATAAAATTTGTTGAAATTCTAACTCTATATCATACAATTCCTCTAATCTTTGACGGACTGCTTCTCTAACTTTCTCAATGGCCACCTTAAACACACTCTACTCTTTTTTTATTCATTTAGTTAAAATTAATTTATGATATTTTCGAAGAGCTTCTTCAAATTCGATTTTCATTAAAGATTTGTAAATAGGATGACGGTTATTAAATCTAATGGTTTCTTCACCTGAATAAATATCTGATTCATCTACATTTATTACACCTGAATTAAAACTCTGGTTATTAGGAGCTAAATAAATATTCATTTTATCTATTTTCAGTAAAGCCAATTACATCAACTTTTAAATTATTTTTTTTTCATTTTGATTCTTTTTTCGTGATCAAACCATCTTCATATATTAAATTTAAGCCTAGCTTTAATAACTCCTTTCTATATCCAAAAATCACTCTCTGAAGCATCTTTTGATTGACATCAAGGATTTCTGCGAGTTCTTTTGAACTAATACTCGAAATGGTTTCAAAAAGTTTTGGTAACTCTGCTATTATCTCTTTATCTAATTCCTTTAATTCTTCCTTGATGGACAATCCTTTTGTTTCTGCTAAAACCTGTCGTCTTATGCCTGCTAAATCAATCTCCCATGTTTTCATGATCCGCTCGGAATTTTGATTTATCCACTCTTTTATCATTTGATATATTACTGCAGCTTTCGAATTCGCTATAACACCTTCCAAAGCATCAATGATTTTATAATCTATGCTTTCTAAGTTAACAGTTATCCTTTTTTTAGCACTATCGGTATTGTCTTGTGTCATTACTGCTTCTCTTATTATTGTCGAAATTTTGAAAATCCTATTTTAATAGAAATAGTTTGGGTATTTAAATATTGCGAATTATGCATCGAAGTGATGCAAGTTGCATCACATTTAAATAATATTAGTGTTATTCATATATTATCAAAGTGGTATATCGATATTTCTTTGAAAAAAATGTAAAAGCTAAGGTTGTGTGTGTGAAATGTTAGAATTATATCATCCTGAAGTCGAAGTTTTAAATACTAAAGATCGGATCACAATCGATCTAATTAAAGATGGAGAAGATTTTTTAACCCAATTTGATATAGATAATGATTTTGTTTTAGATACAGTTTCGTTAGTATATAGGTATTTGAGAGCTAATAGTAAAATTCCGCATAATCTATACAAGTTTTTCATTGCTGCGTATTACATTGTGACAAGACATCCCTTTGCGTTTCCTGCTCATGAAAGTAAAAAAGATTTCTGTAAAAAGTTTAATTTAGAAATCAGTTCGCTAGAATATTGCGCTGACAAAATTATTTCTCGTTTTGGATATATTAAAATTTTAGATGATATGAATTTCCCATACTTTATTGATCCAGAGCGAGACTTATGTTTAGAAATCATAAAGAATATTGTAAAATCGAAAATAGACGCTGCTATGATGAAATTCTTATTGTATGACAAACCGGTTAATTCTCAAATATTAACAGAAGAATTAGTAAGTGACATAGTTTTTGAGCACAAAGCCTTCCCTGAAGAACTCTTTCGACAGTTATACGATATTGTGTCTAATCTTGTCGAAAAGAAGTTTACCGATCATAACGAATATGTTATGCTTCAGCAAAAATATTTTATTTAAATCCTTATAAATTCCTATTTTTGATATTAAAGCTCCTTATACGAACTGTGCATCATCTATTTCTTTAAGAAAAAGGGTGTAATGTATTTTTAAATGTTTAAAAATTTGAAGTAAATTAGTTCGTTTTTATCATCGTGTTTTTTAGTTCTGTAATTATAACCATAAAGATTTCTTGTGAAGTAGTAGTTAAGGGAATCGAGATTTGATGCGTAGTTGTTTTCCCACTCGTTTAGGGCTAGTATGATGTTTAAAAACTGTTTTTGAAAATTAAACGGAACAGAATACTCTTCAAAATGGAGGTATGGCGATATCGCTGAAGATGCATTCCTTACTAACCATCTACCTTCTGAAATTTTTGAATATATAAATTTTCCAGATCTATCAAATTTAGAGCATAATCGGTTTGATGTTAAAATAATACCTATTAGATTTGTGTCGTAGTTCTTATTCTTCTTGCTATTATAGTGCAAATCGCATTGAATAAAAACATTATTCTTCACTTTGATAACGAACTTATCGTTTCTAAAGACCCACACAATCGGTAAGGTTAGACTAATTAATAAGTAAAATAAAAGAAAGTTTTTAAATACATTACTCCAAGAACTATTATCAAATCTGATAAGATTGCTCTCTAGGTAAAAAAGTAAAGAGATAGACATAGCATTCAAGATTACAAATAATCCCACACTATCAAATATTCTCTTAAATTCAAAACCTGCATATTTAGTCTCTTTCTCAATAAACCTAATCAACGATGGTGTAAATTTGACTTTAATTAATCGTATGAAATGAATTATCAAGAAGATTGAAGTACTAAAGAAACTCCACCCCAAAGTTAAGTCTAAAGAAAATCCATTACTTACAGGAGTAGAACTTTCAGTGACGAGAAAATATGGAAAAGAAGTGTTATCCATGTGAGGTAAATAACCGAAAACAAGGTAAATAAATCCTACTATTAAAACAATAGCAATATATAAACTTGACTTAAGTGCTTTCTTATAATACTCAGATTTTATTATTTGAGCAGACTCCTTTAAGCCTTGTTCGTCTTCAAAATTTAATTCTATTATTGTTTTCAACGAATTTCTCATTTTTCATCCCTCCATTTATTTGCTTGTTCAACTTCTTCTTGAGGTGATTTCCAGTATTTTTGAATGATTTCTCTAAAGATTATTAAATCTGGGTTATCCTCTTCGTTTAATTTTATAATATGGAACTTTTCTGTTTTCTTCTCAATCGTAATATACTTCGCATCCTCTAAGTAATCAATTGCAGATAGAATCTTCTCTAATCTATCAATATTTAAACATCTCTTAATATCCGTTTTGTTTACGACATTATCTGGGCCTGTTAATTTTGCAACAGCCATTAATACTTGAGCCCCTCTCATAGGCGCAATCATTGCGAGCTTATCAAATATTGTACTCATTGTTTTCAATAATTTATCAATATCGTTATAAAAATCTATTTTTGTGCTTCCGCTTAGCTTTAAATTCGTTTTAAAGTCGTCAATTTTGTATTTGTCTAGAAAATCTTTATACGATCGAGACATAGTTAATTAAGAATACCATAATTGGTAATATATATCTTTTTATTTTAAAGATAAGTTCAGTTTTTATGGATAAAATTACCGTACAGCATAGTTCAAATACATCTTTTATGTAATAAGGTTTAAATTAACTAAGATATATAAATTGGGGCACTTAGTCTGTACTATAAGCATTTATACATCTAATTCTTGATGAAAAAAGATTTTACTCGGTAAAAATTTACAATAAATTGAACTTCTATTTTTATACCTATTTCTTTTAGAAAGGTGGACTCCTGTCGCCAAGACCTAATAGTTAGGTCTAAAATTTAAATAGAGGAAGAATACTGATTGAGCGTAAATCATACGCTACCAAAAGACAAAAATCCAGGGCGGCGCAGGAGTCTTCTTTGGATGCATCTTTTCCCCATTTTACTTAAATTTTCTAACATTAGGTCTATTCACAATAACAAACTCTTGAGTTTCATTTAAATCTCTTCACTTATACGGTTTACCATAATTCTATAATTTTCTCAAATATTAATCATACTAAAAATTACTTTATAGATGAAATTTCTTTAATTCTTTAACTATCAAATATTAACCCATTAATTGTTAAATCATAAAAAATTCGATTTCTGTGTGGGAAATCATTCCCAATTCAGAAGACATATTTAAATGGGTAAAAATTTTAAAGTGAAATCTTATTAGTGGAACAAACCTAATCCCAAAAATATTACAGAAATTCGAGATCCCTTGGTATACGATTTAGAGTTTATCAATTTTATTTCCCATATTATATTTTACTAATTTAAATAATGATATGTCAAAAAAAACAGGTATTTTTCTTCCTAACTAAAAGTAAATTTTTGGGTTTATATAATGGGTTAATTTAGATCTTAGTACAAAAAACACGTATTCGTTTACAATGAATCAACATCATCTTTTAAATAGCCTCTCATCTAATTTTTTTTTAGGATAGTTTTTATTGGAAAACTAGGAGATGCCACCAGACTAAAGCTTCGAATTGAAACCACTTCTCTTATAGTTAGGAGTAGTATAGATAGCAATTTTCTTTAAAACATTTACTAATAATGTGCATTTCTTAAAAGATTAAATTTAAGTGGAAAAAGCTAATAGGGAGGTAGATATTAATGTCAAAATTAAAAAAAGTAATTCCAAGGACATATGAACAAATTTGCTTGGATAAATTGAAGGAGTTAGGTAAATCTACTGCGGGTGAATGGGCTAATGCGATGGGATACAATACGCATAATGCTTTGTCTAAAGTGATTAGAAGAATTGTTACCGATACACCTGAGAAACTAATAGTCGTCTATGACCATAAGCCTAGGTATTATCAAGCTATTTAGAACTATTAAATTTAATCTTCATATATTTGTCTTTTTTTTAAATACGAATTCAATTTTGAAAATAGCCCTATAATGAGGTTTAATTCTTTTTTAGATGCGAACGCTCTCTCAAAAACATTTTTAAAGGCGAAAAATACATTTTCTTTTCTATAGGTGCGAATTCTAAGAGAAGTAATTAAATTTTTAATTAAATTGTATAACATTTGCTTATCATTTTTATTTGCAAGTAAGACTGGTTTGAGTCCTCTTCCAATTTCTAGATTGTGAATTTTTTTATAAATTTCATATAATATAATCCCACAAGCTTGAGAGAGATTTAATGTAGGGTAATCCTCATCAGATGGTATCCGTATGACAAAATCGGTCATCTCGATTTCATCATTCGTAAGACCGTGGGACTCTCTCCCAAAAACTAAAGCAATTTTAAGTGGCTCTTCTGATATAGGGAGAGTTAATTCTGCAGGGAAAGTAGCTAATCTTCTTATATTAGTATAGTGCATTCCCTTTGCTGTTGTAGCAATTTTAATATCGAATCTGTTCATCAATTGTTTAAAACCAGATAGGTGATCAGTTTGATTTTCAATCATTATAATTTCTGCGTTAAAAAGTATTTCTTTACCATGCATCGCGAAACCTTGTGTATAATAACTTCGAATCTTTTCTGCTTTTTCAATGGGATTATAGATAATCAAGTGTTCGAAGTTAAAATTCTTCATCAGTCTAGTTATTGCACCGATATTAGCTGCGTGTTCTGGCATGTTAAGTACTACTGAAAACTCTAAATTACGATATTCAGGCACTAACTGAGTCTTTTTAAAACTCAATAGTTCCTTTGTCTGTTGTTTCTTATTCATTTTTTTTCCGTTAAAATTCTAATAGACCATGAATAGCAAATTAATTAGCAGTAAAAAATTTTGTTTTAGAAACAATAAAAAAAAATAGAATGATTAGGAAGGATTAACTAAAATTTGGTCTTTTATCTTGCCAAGGAGCTAATTCTTCGAACGCTTTAGAAACTTGTAAGACTGTAAGTTCATCGAATCTTTTACCTATAATTTGCATCCCGATAGGCAATCTATTGCTTGACCAACCACTAGGAATGCTAGCTGCGGGGTGTCCTGTCATATTAAATGGGAAAGAAAACGGCATCCAAGCAGTTGGGGATACATTAATTCCGTTTATCTTTGAGGGAAACATAATTCCTAACTTAAAAGCGGGAATAGCAGTCGATGGAGTTATTAAAATATCGTAATTCTTGAAAACCTTGTAAATAGTTTCATATACTTGAGCACGAACGGCTAATGCTCTTGGTAGGGACATTCCATCGTAACCTAGACCGGCTTTAATTAATTTAACTAAATCGGGGTCCATTTTGTCTTCCCATTCTTTCAAATACGATTTTAAATTATACCCCAACGTCGAAGTCCAGATCGTAGTAAATGAAAGTTGAGCTTTTCGTAATTTCATTTTAACGCGTTCAATATTCCATCCAAAGTTCTCAAATAATTCCACAGAATTTAAAATATTCTTCTCTACCTCAGTATCTACTGCTTTTGCGTATCCTAAATCTAGGGAGTAACCGATTTTTAATCCTTCAGGAACTTCACTAATTTTATCGATGTATCTAAATCCATCTTTGGGTAATGTAGCTTTATCGCCTTCAAATGGACCTTTCATTGCATCTAACATCAGTGCTGCGTCTTTAACATTTCGAACAATCGGACCAATTACAGCTAAATCCAAACCCAATGGAAATAGCTTGGGGTATCTTGGTACTCTCCCAAAGCTTGGTTTAAGACCAAATGCTCCACAAAAACTTGAAGGATGTCTTATTGAACCTCCTCCATCTGATCCTTGTGCTAAAGGTCCTAATCCTGAAACAACTGCTGAAGCTGCTCCACCACTGGATCCTCCCGTTGTTAAGTCCAGTTTCCATGGGTTGCGGCTATATCCGAATATTAAATTATCTGTTACACCCTTGAAACCAAATTCAGGTGTATTAGTTTTTCCTAAGATTACGCATCCTTCTTTTTTTAATCTTCGAACTGCGATGTCATCATGGTCAGGAATATGATCTTCATAAATTTTAGAGCCATAGGTAGTTCTAATTCCCTTTACAGGATTTAAATCTTTAATTGATGTAGGGATACCATTTAATAATCCTAGTTTTTCACCTTTTTTCACTTTATCATCTGCTTCTCTTGCCATTTCTCGAGCTAAATCAAACGTTGTTGTGCAATAGGCGTTTGTTATTGGATTAATTTTTTCAATTCTTTCTATAATTGTTTCTGTTATTTCTATTGAAGTGAGTTCCTGCCTTCTTATCGCATCGAACATGTCGATGGCGGACATAAAACATATCTCTTCCTTATTCATGTTATTCACATCAAAAATATAATCTTTTATACAATAAAATAAGTTAGACACATATATAAAATGTAAATTAAGTTTAATGTAAAAAATTAATCAAATTTTATTTGTAAGCTTAAGTTATTGCTTTTTTACAGTCCGTTCTCTTAATTTTCTCCTAAATATTTTACCTACTGAAGTTCTAGGTAATACATTCAAAAATTCTACTTGGCGGGGGTATTTATACCCAGCTAATCTTTCTTTTGCCCAATCAATAATATCTCTCTCAGTTATATTGCTATCTTTGTATTCTGGTTTTAAAACTACAAATGCTTTAATAGTTTCTCCAATATTTTGATCTGGTGCCGATACAACGCCAGCTTCAAGAATAGCTGGATGTTCATATAATTTTTCTTCGACCTCACGCGGCATTACTTTATATCCTTTATATTTAATTATGTCTTTTGAGCGACCTTCAATATAAAAATATCCTTGGTCATCCATGCGTGCTAGATCTCCTGTCCTTAACCAACCATTGATAATCGTTCTCTTTGTTTCTTCGGGATTTTTCCAATATCCTTTCATTACTTGAGGCCCTTTTATTAATAATTCTCCAATTTCGCCAGGTTCTAATTCTTTTAAAGTGTCTAAATTAACAATCTTAGCGTCAGTATCAATTATTGGGACTCCAATACTCTCAGAGCGGATTTCTGGCATCCATTTAGCTGCCATGTGAGTGATGGGAGAAGTTTCTGTTAACCCAAAGCCTTGTCCTACCTTAATTCCTACGACTTCTTTCCATTTGTTAGCTAATTCTGGAGGTAATGCAGCTGAACCTGAATTTGCTTCTTCGAGACTGGAAAGATCTCGTTCTGTGAAATCTGGATGATTTACTAACATTTGATACATAACTGGAACTCCAATATAATTTATAACTTTGTAATATTCAATTGCTTCAAGAATGTCAGAAGCGTTAAACGAGGGAAACATTACTAACATTGCGGCTCCAAAAACTGCTGCAATCATAATTAAAAATCCAAAAGAATGGCATAAAGGTATAACTGATAAGTTGACGGTTTTACCGATATTATCCTCTCCCTCTTCTGATTCACCAGCCATTAATAAAGTTGAGAGCGTGCAGGCAACCAGATTAGAATGAGTTAACATTACGCCTTTTGGTAATCCCGTAGTTCCACCAGTAAATAAAAGAACAGCAAGATCGTTTAAAGGATCTATATCTACATCTGGTCGAATGGGTGCTACACCCTCAATAAACTCCTCGAAAGTTATTGTCCCTTCTTTAGCTAAGTCTGCTTCTAAAAGGATTATATTTTCTAAACTCACATCTTTTTGTGCTTTTTTCATGGTTCTAAAATTTCCTTTGTGAACAAAAACAGTTTTAACATTTCCAGATTCTTTGATGATGTGAGAAACATCCGCTTCCTTAAGTAATGGATTAATAGGAATCACGATAGCGCCAGTTTTCATAATTCCAAGGCAACAAAATAAAAATTCAGGGCAATTTCCTGTCATTATACCTACTGCATCACCTTTTTTTATACCTAACTGATACAATGCGTTAGAAATTTTATCTGAAATATAGGTTAACTCGCGAAAAGTATATTTTTTATCAGTTGATTTGTGATAAATACATACATTATTTGGATAATTCTTAGCAGATAATCCTATAAGCTCGTGAACCGGAATTGGATCAAATTTTATTGATTTAGGAACATTAGGAGCTCTGTATTTTAGCCATGGGCGATTTGAATTCTCAATATAGGGAGACTCGTTTTCATAATCGTAAATCGGTTCCCAATCTGAATAATCCTTCATTTTAAACACAATATTAATATTAATTGAATTGAATAATAAACAGTTTTATTCTAAGGATATAAAAATCTATTTGTTTCCCATAGAAAAAAAATCTTTAAAAATCATTAGAATAATTAAGAAATATTAATTTTTTAAAAAATTTAGAATTAAATCGTTAACTTCCGACGCTCTTGAAAGCGTCATAAAATGACCTGCTTCATTAATAACTTTCAATTCGCTGTTAGGAATTCTTCTATGCATTTCAGCCATAACTGAAACTGGAGTTTGTCGATCATGGGACGCTGCTATCAAAAGCGTTTTATTTTTAATTTCATGCAATCGTTCTAGCGTATAATGTGTTTTCATAGCCTCTGCTTGATTTATTACATCCTGAGGCCTTGATGGATTAATCGTGCTTTCTCTGATTAAATCTTCCATAGAAAAAATGTCAAAAAAACTTTTGCCTGGATTAGCTTCCATCTCTTTTCTGAACTTTACGTGAAAGACCCAACGTGATTTTTCCTTAAAAGCTTTTAATGGGTCGTGTTTAATCATTTCAATCTCTTCAAGGCGCCCTTTTTTAGGAATTTCGACCCAATCTGGATCAGTTCGTCCGAAGTTAGTAGCTATCAACACCAATTTTTCGACTTTTTCGGGGTATTGTAGCACAAAATGTTGGGCAATCATTCCGCCAAAGGAGCGACCTATTAAATGAACTTTTTCAATACCAATAAAGTCCATTAAGCCCTTCACATCTTCAGCTAGCATTTTCATTGTGTATGGAATATTAGGTCGATCAGACTCTCCAGTTCCTCGGAGGTCAAATGTGATGGCTTGGAATTTTTTACTTATATCTATTACTTGAGTTTTCCATATTTCTTTTTTTGCGCCATATCCATGTATAAAGATAATAGGAAAACCCGTTCCGTAAATTTGGTATGACAGTTTTAAACCGTTAATCTTTGCGAAATTCATAATTTCAAATTTTCTATTTTTTAATAACTAATATATTTAAGTATTAGTATTAAATTTAAAATAAAAATAAATAAAAATTAGATTAAAATATATGAAAAAAATAAACAATTAATGACTTAATTTTATTTATTGTTTCTTATACTCTAAAATGTTGCCCCCAGCTTCAATATAATCGATATATTTTTTTAAACCTTCTAAGGTTAAATTTGCAGCCTCCTTGAATTGCTTTTTAAACTTCTTATTTTCAAATTCAACCCATAGTGCGACTTTAGATATTGGTAATTTTTCTTCCAAAATATATCCCATTGAATGCAAATCACTTTGTTCCATTCTCCATTTAACATAGACGTCTTTAACTTTCTCTATTTTATTAATAATCAGATCCCCAATTGTTGATTTTAGTATATATTTATTTTCTTCAAGTGTTGTTATATCATTTACAATAGGGTTCCATTTCACTGTCTGTTCTCCATCTGTCAAAATTTTATAAACTTTCTCAAGGTTAGTGTTAATTTCTATATTTTGTGAAATTTTAGGCAAATAACCACCTCATTTTAAGATTACAATGATAGTTTATAATAATATCTTTTTTATACATTTGTATAAATATGTTAATTTTTTTATAATGCATTTAAAAAAAAATCTCCAGAACTACTCCATTGGGTTTAAATCTGGGGAATAGGGTGGCAAAAACATGAGCTCAAGTTGATTTAGCTTGGGCTTAAGTACTTTTATGTGGAGAAGTAACGATAAAGGGTAACCTAAATTATAATAAACTTACAGATGCTGATCCCAAACAAGTTTCAGACGACTGCGCTAAAAAATTAAAGATAGCTGCTGAAGGAGAAGGATATTGGCTAGCATTTGGTTGTGAAATTCCCCGTGAATTACCCATAGACAATATAAAGGCTATTATGAGAACGCTAAAAACGTCTGGAAAATATCCGATCTAATAAAACCTTATTTTTTTTAATTTCTTCAATAACATTCTCTACTTGTAACATACAAATATTTAAATGATTATATTAGGGTATGGTTTATATCATAAATAATAATTATTTAATCAATTCGAGTTAATTTTTATCGAAAATATAGTAAATAATATCAAAATAAAAGAAAACAAGCTGATCTTAATGGGAGAGTATACGAAAATATTGCAAAATCTCGAGTTCTTAAACATCAGTACAGATGAATTTACTATATTTGAATGGAAACCTCCAAGATCATATAAAAGTTTTATATTAGATTTGAATATTGTTAAGCAGAATCTTGCGAGTAATATTTTTTTCCATATTTTCAAGGGTAACATGAAAATTGTGTATATTCGAATAAGCGATTTAATATATACTGCAGGTTCTAATAACACAGTTCAGTTCCAATTGCTTGAAGCTTTAATAGAAAAAGTGAGTATAGATTTTAATATGAAATATGATGTTGAGTCATACATCACATTTGGTAATTTTTCTACGACGATGTTTAATTCATTTAATAAAAATATTGAAGATATTATTGCGGACTTTAATGAACTTGGCATCGTAAAAGAACTTAAAGTGCCATGCATGGTGTGTAATACTGTCCTTTCCATCATCGTTAAAAAAAGTTTTATAGAAAACGCCGAATCTTACCCCGTACCTCTTGTATATATGCACAAAGGTCATGCGATTCTTTGTTTCATTGATAAAAATTACGACATTAGGGGCGTAGAGTTAGTTAACATTACCGGATGATTTGTCTTGATATCTAAATAGATAATTCTATAATAAAAATTTACTTCAATTCAACATAGAATTAAAAAACGGTTGTTCTTACAAATAAATATGGCACAAGATAAGAAACCAGAGGAAGAAGTTTTTTTTGAAGATATTATTAAAAAAACTAAAACAGGTATCACTTTTCCTAAAGAATTAAGAGAATCCTTATTCAATGAAGAGATAGAAACATTCTTCAAAATAATAGTTCCAAAAGAAAAGGATAGGATTATTTTAGAAGTATTAACAGAGGAAGAAGCGAAAAATCAAATTGTAAAAACAAAAGAATCAAAACCAAAAGCTCCTACAGAAGTTACTCAAAAAACCATTGACAAGAAAACTTCAGAAAAAATTGCTCCGAATTGGGGTGAATATTTCATCTACGATTTTAAAAGTAGAGAAAAAATTCAACCAATTTTGGAATCAGCGTTTTATAAATTCGCAGAAACTCCGATTAATATGGAGGATGCGATGGGAAGGATTAAATATGCTTTAGTATCATTCTTATCGGGAACCAAAACTGAAAATGCCAAGCTATATTTTTCTATTATCAAATTACTTATTGACATTATCGAAAGATTTGATCAACCTAATCTAATTGATTGGATATTCGATAAAATTGTTCCTAATATGGAAAGTAAATTT
>DATKTW010000016.1:0-14571 GCA_035530895.1 Candidatus Nanopelagicaceae bacterium | reverse complement strand
ATCGAAATGTAGTTCAGATAACATGTATACAGAAAAAAACGGACCAGCGATCCATTGACCTAATGTTAATAAGGAAACAAATAATGTAAACTTTCCAAAATTGCTTTTTGGAATTTCCTTAATTATCTTGCTAAATTTAATGTGATCTGATTCCTCAAAATATAATGGAGGATAATAATGTTTTGTAAAAAGAAAAGCAGAGACTCCACGTGTCAAAAACCCAAAGAGGAATATAAGAGTGAATCCAAACAGAATATTACCTTGGAAATCACTCCAATCCAAGAAATATGACAACATTAAAGTACCAATTAAGGCAATAGCATTTGATATAAGATTACGTTTAGCAAAATATCTACCCCTGAAATTGTCGGGAACTACATCACCCATTACTGAAAACCATGGGGGGCTCATTATCCCAGCAAATAACATGTAAAGTAAAAAAAAAACGATCAAAATCCAAGGAAGAATTGTTGGTAAAATTCCTAAGGAATATAGTATTCCAATTATAAGGAAAAAAGGCCAAATACTTCCCATCCCTATAACACCACTCATTAATACTGATTTTCTTGAATTTTTTTCAATTCTACGCGAACCAATAATTTGACCTAAAGGCGAGACTAAATTTCCCAGAGAGGATAAAATTCCAATTTGAAAGTGTGAAGAATTGATGCTGAGAGCAAAAGGTACGATATAGTTATCAGAAAGCATGCTGCTAAATATTCCAAAAGATCCTTCTGCGATTGAAACACGCATTGTTTTCTTTTTAAGAATCTCATCAGCAGCAGGACTATTCATTAGAAAGTCAACTAGTAATTTAATTAAGATATGAATAAAAAATTAAGTATTGATATGGAGTATTTTTGCTGGAGGAAAACCATTAAAGTGGGTGGCTGAGGCATTTGTGTAAGCACCAACATTTTCAGAATAAAGCAAGTCTTCTACATCTAGATCGGGTAGCTTCTCTTCAAGAGAAATCTTATCTAAGGCATCACAAGTAGGTCCTACAACTGCACTATCCTTTAAATCTCCTCCCTTGAATGCTTTAAAGTGATACTGAATGTGATCAAAGATCACTCCAGAAAATGTATTATAGACCCCATCATTAATATAATAATAAGTTTTATCATTCCTTGTTGCTTTACCGTTAATTTCTGCTACTAAAATAGCACTTGTTGCAGCGAAAAAGCGTCCAGGTTCCGCAATGATTTTTATCCCAGGCTTATCAAAATATTGCGTGATGCTATCGTTAATGATTTTGGCTAACTCTTCAAAAGGAGGAACTTGGTCATCATAAGGGACTGGAAATCCTCCTCCAATATCTAATATACTTAGTTCATTTCCAATTTGTTTAGATTGTTCAAAAAGGTCATGAGCAATCTTAAAGGCATGTACATAATTATTAAAATTACTGCATTGGCTACCCACATGAAAACTTAGCCCTTCTACTTTAAAACCCATCCTGTTTGCGTATTTTATCAGATCAATACAAATATCAGTGGGCGCTCCAAATTTCGTTGATAATTCTACAACTGAGCCCGTGTTTGGAACATCAATTCTCAGAATTAAGCGACTGTGTTTACAATGTTTAGCAACTTTCTCAATTTCAATATAATTATCAAACGTCATTTGAAGAAAGTAATTATTAAGCTTTTTTAATGAATCTATACGCTTTACGGGATTCGCATAGATCACGTTTTCATTCATAAATTGACTCTTCTTCTTATGATTCCCTTCAACCACGTCATTGACGATCATGAATTCTTCCCATGATGCAACATCGAATCCAGAGCCCATTTTGTACATTGTTCTTACAATTTCTGATTCAGGATTAGCTTTTATAGCATAATAAGGTCTCACCAGAGGAAGATTTGAGCAAAATAATTTGAAGTTTTTTCTTAGTATTTCGTGATCAATTACAAGCAATGGGGTTCCATATTTACTTGATAGTTCTAACAGCTTAGACTTATTTGTCATTATATTTTATGTTCGTGAATTTGTATGAACTAATATTACAAAATAAAAAAATTTTTCCAATTGGAAAAAAGGAGAAGAAAGCATATGAATTTTAGAAGTCCATTCCCCTACAAGCCTACTACTTAAATCTCATAATCATTACCCTTATTGAGTTATTTAAGAGGATTTTCGAACTTGTTTAAAATGAATGAGATTCATTAACTTTTTAACATTGTATTCGTTTTTTCATAAAGAAATTAAGGATATATCTTCTAATGAAAAAAACTTACCCAGAAGACCTTATTTTAAAGGTTGGCGAAGAAGAGAAATTGGAAGAGATCTCAAACCTATTTTCCGAAAAACGCGTTTACACTTTCTTGGTAGGTGCTGGAATCTCAATGGATCCTCCTTCTTGTGTTCCCTCTGCCAGAATGTTCGTAAATGAATTACTAAGTTATTACGCTCCTGAAAAAGAAATTGAGATTTTATCGAAGCTAGATTCGTTAAGATATGAATTTTTAGTAGAAAAAATACAGGATTTGTTTGATAAGGAAATAACATTTTTGGACTACTTAGACGAGGTAAAAGAACCGAACGCTAATCATGTTTTCTTAGCTAACATGATAATGAGATACAACGCCGTTGTAACAACCAATTTTGACTATCTTATTGAAATAGGATTGAAGAATAAACTGGTGCCGTTTCCCTCATTTCATGATTATCATAAAAAAGTCATGGTCATCATTACCAAGGAAGATTATGAAAAAGATGTGAGATTTCAATTTCCCATCATTAAGATCCATGGTTCAAAATGGGATTGCATTAAAGGGAGACTTACTAAGGATTCATTAATAACTACCGTCAGTGCTCTTGGAAAAGATAGAGAAAAAGGTAGAACATTTGCTATTGAGCCATATAAGAAGAAATTAATTGATTCTATAATGCAATACAGAGATCTTATAGTCATGGGATATTCAGGTAGCGATGACTTCGATATTGGTCCAATGTTAAAAGAATTAACTAGTATAAAAAGATTAATTTGGATAGATCATGATGAAACCCTAGATTCTGAGGAGATATACAAATTTAAAAAGCTAACACATTTAAAATTAGATTCGGTTTCCGGTCTTTCAAAACAAGATTACATGTTATTAGAAATTGCTTCTAAGAATAATATCGAAGTATTTAAGGTAAAAGCTAAAACAATAAATTTTGTAAAGTATAGATTAGCTCCTATATTCAATGAGAATTTCGATACTCTAAAAGAAAACTTATCACAAAAAGTCCCAAGTTTTAGTGAATACATGGAGAAAAATCATTTTAAAGCCACGAATTCATTCAAATATAGACTCAGTCATGAATTATACAGTAATTTAGGAGATATTCAATCTACCGAGAGAACCGCATTGGCGGGACTAAGCTACGCAAAGGAAGAAAATAATGATATTAACGAAATGTACTTCACGAATGCGTTAGGATTATTATATCTCACTAAAGGTGATTTAGATAGAGCATTTGAACAATTTAATGAGGCGCTCCAGCTAACGGATAAATTAAATCAATCGAATGAAAAGATTGGTGTTCTTATAAATATTGGAGAATATTATCGGAATAAAGGTGATGTTAAAAATGCATTGAAACACATAGTTGATGCGCTAAATATCAGCAGTGAAAAGACACCGAATTTGTTAAAATTTTCCATTTTAAATAGTTTGGGAGTAATTTATAAAGCAAATGGGGACATTCAAAACGCAATAAAAAATATCGAATTAGCTCTCGAATTTGCTGAAAAGATGGGAGATTTATTTAGGAAAGCGTTATGCTATAATAATCTAGCAGGAATTTACTTTTCACAAGGATTATTAAATCCTGCTCTCACTAATGCTTCTGAAGCTCTTAAGATAAACGAATTGCTGGGAGATTTAGATGAAATGGCTTCAAATTTTAACACGATTGGTAACATTTACAGAATTGCAGGAAATTACAATCAAGCATTAAATTATTTGGAGCAGGCATACAGAACCGCTGAAAAGACTAAAAATTTAGGAAATATGGCCCTTGCAGCAAATTCAATTGGTGTTATTTATTTTGAAAGTGGCAAGATTGAAATGGCAATTAAAATGTACAATGAATCTTATAATATAAGAAAGAATATGGGAGACTTATCTGGTCAAGCAACTAGCTTAAATAACATCGGGATGGTTTATCGTGCAAAAAGAGATTACAATATAGCTCATAATTTCTTTAATCAATCGATCGAAATCTCGGAAAAAATTGGAGAAAAAGAACATCTAGCTGTACGCTATGCCAATAGAGGATCAATTCATGAAGCAAGAAGGGAGTTTGATAAAGCGCTTGAAGAATATAAAAAAGCGCTCACAATCGAAAGATCACAGCAAAATTTACAAGGAATTGCAAGTCAATTCTTCAATATTGGAGGAATTTTAGGAGAACTAGGTAAACACGATGAATGCATTACAAACTATTCCAACGCACTTAGCATAATGGAAGATCTAAAAATTAAACCAGGAATAGCCCAAGCATTGAATAATTTAGGCACGGTATATTTCAAATTCAAAAAGGATTATGAAAAATCTATTCTACTATTAGAAAGAGCGCTTGAGATCTATAAGGAAATAAACAATCCACAAATGATGCTATCTACTCAACAAAATCTTGACTACATCAAAAAACAGTATGAAAACCAAAATTGAGAAAAAAATTGGATATTAATGAAGTTATTAATCAAAAGAATAATTAAAACTAGTAAAATATAGAAAGAATTAATGGTGAATTAAAAAATGGTTGTATCAGACTTATATGAGAAATTGCGTTTATTGTTGAGTAAAGGTGAGAATGTCATCGGATTGCCAAAACATGAAGTGACAATGAAATTATTGAAAAACATGTTCACTCAACAAGAAGCTGAAATTTTAACTTCAAGTTTTAGTAAAGTCAGTACTCCGATGAATGTGAAAAAGATTTCAAGGCTATCAAATATAGCTATTGATGATTTAACAGACATACTTGAAGACATGTATCATAAAGGAAAATTGATAAAATTAGGTACTCTGTATGTCTTATTACCTTATCTACCCGGTGGTTTTGAAGTATATTTCACCACTAATCGTGATGATCCAGAGAGAATGAAAAAGGCCGCAGAAGCACACTTGGATTTATTTAAATTAGGTTTTCCTTATGAATTAAGTGCTAGCGATTATACGATTTATCGTGTAATTCCCACAATAAAACCCACAGAAAAACTGATTGAAATAGAAAATTCAATGGAATTAGAACATCAAATCTTACCTTTTGAAATTTTAGAAGATTATTTAGCAAAAGCTAATCCGAAGGTATATGCAGTCGTTCCATGTAGTTGTAGAAATGCTGCAAAGTTAGCTGGAGAGCCTTGTAATCAAACAGATGAAAACTTTTGTGTCACTACGGGAACCTTGGCAAAAATGGTTATTGAACAAGGAGTTGGACGTGAAGTTTGCTTGGATGAACTGATGGAAGTAATGGAAAGGGCAGAAAAGGAAGGGTTAGTTCATGAAACGTTTAATATGCAAGATACGGCTATGTTTGTGTGCAATTGCTGTTCATGCTGTTGTGGATTTTTAAAATCTGTGAAAGAACTTAACAATTACAATTCTATTACTAAATCCAATTTTGAACCCCGTGTTCAGCAAGAAGAGTGTACATTATGTGAAAAGTGTCTGGAAATTTGCCCAATGGGAGCAATATATCATCATTGGCCACATAAAGAAGATTCATCTGATAATGAAATCAAGATTCGACTAGATCGTTGCATAGGATGTGGGTTATGTGCATCTAATTGCCCCGAAGAGGCTATTGTTTTGGAAAAGGTTCGAGAAGTTGTACCTGCTAAAAGTCAGATTGACTTACTTACGCAAAGAGCTGCGGGAAAAACTCATTAAGATTTTTTTCTTTTAATGATCTACTCTTTAACATTTATCTTAGTAGAGTGTAATATAAAGGAAAAGATGATTACCTCAGAAATTGAGATCATCAAATTAAATGAGTTAACCGCTGAAATAGGTAATTTCATATTATATTTATAAATTTATTGTTCTCATACCTTTCTATTGTAATAGTAATTTTCACTTCTACTCTTTATCTTTTCTTTTTAATTTTATTTTTTTTTCTCTTAAATCCAATGATGATTCTTCACTTCTCATGATTTCAAACACATTCTTTTGATTCTCGTTTCTTTGAAAAGTTTTTTCTAATTCCTCTTCTATATCATCATCAGATAATTCTTTTTCACTCATAGCTATCCCAAATCCTTTAAAGACTTCTTTTTAATAAGTTTTACGATTCTTTTCTCTAGAAATGGGACTTAAGTTTAAAAATGGTAGGATGGGATTAATCAAATTTATTTATCTTCTCCTTTTTTCAGGGGGAAGATCAATTACATTCCATTACTTTTTTGACATATTTCATCTTGAATTAGCTTCAATTACTTGTATAACTTCAAAGTTGGGAATATTCTTGGGAAGAAATAAGGGTTTTATCTATACTCATCTCCACAGTCCCCAATAATTGTGAAGAGATCGTTGGATTTGTCAGTTATTCGAGCAATTTGATTTAAATCATCCTCATCTAATGAAAAAGAGAATATTTTTAAATTGTCTTCAATGTGTTCAGAGATACCTAATCTAACACCAATAATTGCACCTCCAACAATTGGATTTTCAAGAACATATCTTGTGGCAACATTAGCGATACTAACATTATGCTTCTCGCTTATTTTTTTTAATATTTTTAATAATTCTTGAAAAAGTGTCCAATCTTCCCATCTATCTATCATGCTTTTATACTTTTGAAGAGATGCAGTATATAGTTGACTTCTGTACGGCTCAGGTTGGTTTAAATATTTTTCACTCAATAAACCACCTGCTAGAGTCCCATATGCGAGTAATTTAATATTGTTTTTTGCACAGAATTGAGTCATCAATTTTTCAGGACGTTTATCAATAATCGAATATTGTACTTGATTTGAAATTATTTTAATGCCCAAATCAACAAATTCTTCTAAATGAGACGTATCAAAATTAGTAAGGCCCAAATTTTTAATAATACCCTCTTCTCGAAGTTCATTGAGATATTCCATTGCTTTAAGATAGTTATTATCTAAATAGTCCCACCAGTGGAATTGAACCATATCCAACGATTCCATTCCCATTCTTTCCCTGGAAATATCAATTGCACTTTCTACAATCTTTCGAGTTATTTTTTGCGGTCTTGGAACCCATTTTGTGAAAAATTTTAGATCTTTCAGAATCTCTTCTTTTCCTCTTATTTGGAGCTCGGTCCTAAAAACTTTAACAAAATCCTCAGCAGGACCATAATGATCGGCTAAATCCCATGTTATAAATCCCTTACTTACGAGAAGATCCATACTTTCAATTGCTTTTTGGGGTTTAATTTGACCATGTCCTCCTGAAACTTGCCACATACCATTTAAAATTTTAAATATTTTCAAATCTTTTCCTAAATTATCCATTTTATTTATATTAATATCCATTTAATACATCTCTATTAATGAGTAGAAAAAAAATAAAAAAAAATATTTATCCGGTTGGAGAGAATACTCCTCCGAACACCAACCAAGCTAGAAATGATTTAGAGACAAGACTAAGTACAATGTACATTCTTTCACCATATAAATAATCTTTCCATTTACCCACGCCTTTATATTGTAGGATCATATTGATTGCAAAAGTGTTAAAGAATATCAGTTCAATTACATAAATCCAATATACAAAACCGGGAATCTCTCCACCATTTACTCCTGTGTTAATGAAATATGCTGTAATAACGATCCAAGGAACAGCTCCCGCTATAACACCAAGATAGTAAGCTGTCCATCTAACTTTTTCCTTCAATTTTCTCGTATATACGTTTTGAAGTTCCATCATTAGACCGAACATATTCATTAAGGCATTTGATATAAAGATCATGAATAAAGCCCAGAAATCTAAGACTCCAAAGAATAAAGCGATAAGCAGGATCATGATCGAGCTTGAAAGACCATATTCAAACCATCGAACCTTATTTATTCCTTTCTTTAGATCTCTATTATATACTTTATTCAACGGGTAAGCTATTAGAAAGTGTGCGATCGCAGATAAGAGTAGGAATGTTCCAACAAACGCACCTAGAGCCGTGAAAGCAAATATCACTTCAGGATTTGGAGAAAGGGTAGGTGGGGGACCAAGATCAAATTCTAAATAGAAAGTATAAATATTTATAGAAAAATCTAAAAAAGGCAAAAATCCAAAGAAAACCATCAGTAATCCTTGTACTAAATGTAAAATCATTGCATTTCGATTGAATTTTTTCAGATAATCAAAAGTTATCTCTGATTTTGGGATTAACCATTCATCTTCATTTTTTATAGAATTCATAGTCTTAATCATTACACCTAAATATTTAAAAAAACCCTATTAAAATTATAAATTTTCATCTCAAATTGATTTGAACTTTATAGGTCTATTAATAAACAATTTTATAAAACCAAGGTTAAAATGGATTTCTTTATTTATGGATATAGAATTATCTCCACTAAGGTATGAGCATAAGAATGTTTATATTTTGAAATTTGCTAACATATTGATATTTAGTTATATTGACTCTTATTATAGCACAGTTTGGTGAAGTAATGAATTCAGAAAGAGAGGGATGTTTTTCTAAATATAAAGCAATGTATTTTTGCTTATAATTATTGATCACTTCTGTAATTCCTTCAGCTGATATAGCAACAGCATCTTGGAAATCTGAAGGCTTATTCTTTCTTGTATCGATTAATATAGAAACATTGGGATTGTCTAAAAGATTGTAATATTTTGTTGTTCCTTTAAGAGTTGCAAAAAAGATTTCTTTTAAATCTGTTGAAGCTACAAATGCAACTAATGACGTGTATGGGACACCCTTCATGTTAGTTGCAAGTACAGCAAGTTTTTGACTACTAAAGAGTGCGCTTATCGATTCTTTTAGCTGTTTATCTACCATTTTCATTATAATTATAAGAGGTTTATTTTTATTTTTTTATTGCTATTACATAAAATGCTTTCTAATAATTTAAATTGCATAATTTTGATTACTTTAATTCTAGAGCGTATGATTGGATAAAGTTGTTTTTGTTTTTTGGAATAAATTAAATCATGGTGAAATGATGAGTTTTAATCCAAGTAAATTAAATGTATTATATGGAGAATCTTGCGAATTAAAAAGTGATTTCCTACCTCGAAAATATACCTTAACCCATTCCGATTCAACGGGGGATTTATTTTTGAAGATTGACTGCCAATATGATAAAAAGCAGATATCATCGCTATACACCCGTTTTATGCGTGATGAAGTATTAGCAGAATGGATAGATACCGGTACTAATAAAGAGCTTCATGTCTATTTACACGTAAGTGGGGGAATTATCTTTGGATGGCCAGGAATGCGCGATAAAATATTTCAATACCATCTACCAATGGTACTCAAGGCAGTGATATATGGCGATTCGGAATTGTTCAACCAATATCCATATCTGGTCAGTTCACCAATTATAACACACTTTCAATCTAATAGATCGAAATACAATAAGATTAAACAATATGGTATTATTAAGGATTATCAAATCAAATAAGGAGTAAAATTATATGCAAAATCAACGATTTAGGATTTTAAAGGATGGTAACTTAAAAAAGGGTCCCATTCTTTATTGGATGAGCCGAGATCAAAGAGTAAAAGATAATTGGGCATTGTTATACGCTCAACAAACAGCAATCAAAAATGAACAACCATTAATAGTCCTATTTTGTCTAGCTAAATCATTTTTAGGATCTCTTTCCCGTAATTTAATCTTCATGTTAAAAGGTTTGCAAGAACTAGAAAAAGATTTGAGCAGTTTAAATATAAGTTTTGTCATTATAGAAGGTTTATCATCCGATATTATTCCAAGATTTATTATAGATAATGAGATTGGGATGATTATAACAGATTTCTCTCCTTTGAATATTAAAGCATCATGGATTGAGGATATTCTTTCAAATATAGATATATCTTTCCATGAAGTCGATACGCATAACATTATTCCTTGTTGGATAGCTTCAAATAAACAAGAATACGCAGCATATACTTTTCGACCGAAAGTAAGAAAATGGTTATATGTTTTTCTGGAAGAGATTCCGAAAATGAAGATACACCCCTTTAAATGGTTTGGCAGGAATGTTCCGAATAATTTTGATAGGTTAATTTTTAAATATAAAACCAGTGAAGAAGCCAAGGAGATTACATGGATATTACCTGGTGAGAAAGAGGCAAAAAAAAGTTTAGATCAATTTAAAACTACGAAGTTCACGCAATATAATATTAACAGGAATGACCCTAGTATTGATGGAACCTCAAATCTCTCTGCTTATCTTCATTTTGGTCAAATTTCTTCTCAACGTGTGGTTTTAGAACTAATTAAAATCCTTAAGATTTCGGATCTTAAAAATTCATTTTATGACGAAATTATTGTTAGGAAGGAATTGTCTGATAATTTTTGCTTTTATAACCCTAATTACAGTGATTTCAATTGTTTTCCTACTTGGGCTCGTCAAACTTTAAATTTCCATAGAACTGATCAACGCGAGTATATATATACTTTGGATGAATTAGAAAAAGGTGAAACCCATGATGAAATTTGGAATGCTGCCCAAAATCAAATGATATTGTTAGGGAAGATGCATGGATACATGAGGATGTATTGGTGCAAGAAAATATTAGAATGGTCTAATTCTCCTGAAGAAACTCTAAAATATGCTATTTATTTAAATGATAAATATGAAATTGATGGCAGAGATCCGAACGGATATGTAGGAATTGCGTGGTCTTTAGGAGGTTTACATGATAGAGCTTGGAACGAACGCAAAATATTTGGAAAAGTAAGGTACATGAGCGCAGGAGGATTAAAAAGGAAATTTAATATTAAAAATTATATTGATAAATATTCAAGTTGACAAATATTAATTAATAATAACTAAAAGAGATATTTCATGGAACGAGAAAAAGTATTTCTGAAATTATTTGGAAGAAATCTAATTAGTTTTAAAAAATTAGAGACAGGTGAAATCATTGGCACTGGTATTTTAAATCCTGTTTTGGACAAATTTAGTTTTTTATCTATGATTATTGTCCAAATAAATTTTTATAGAGGATATGCAAATTTAGGGAAATGGCGAGGTAAAAGAGTTGCAAATACATTTGCGCCTCCCGTTGGAAGTGGACCTATGTTACATTTAATTAAGACTTCAATAATAGGACGCTTATTCCGAAATCCTCGTCCGATCGCGATGACATTTGCAGTGACATATAAATGTCAATGTAATTGTGTACATTGTAGCGCAGGAAAACATTTCAAGAAAGGTGTGAGGGAATTAACAACAAGAGAAGCAAAAAAGCTGATTGATGATAGTCAGAACCTTGGTGTTTCAATTATTGCATTCACAGGTGGAGAACCTTTATTACGCGAGGACCTTTTTGAATTGATAGCTCATGTAGATCCTAAAAAGGCAGTTCCTTTATTATTTACAAATGGTCAATTTTTAACAAACGAAAATGTGGAGAAATTAGCTAAAGCAGGGTTATATTCCGCATTTGTGAGCATTGATAGCCCATATCCAGAAGAACATGATAAGTTAAGAGGAAAGCCAGGTCTTTTTAAAGACGCTATGGCGGGTATCGAGAAACTAATGAATAAGGGAATTCTTGTAGGATTCTCATCTTACGCTACTCGATCCGCTACTGAGAAAGGAATGTATAAAGAAATTTATAATTTAGCAAGGAAGAAGGGGCTCAAAAATGTGATGCTTTTCGATGGTGTCCCCACTGGTAACATTCTGAAAGATACCAGTGAAATTTTAACTCCAGAGCAAAGGGATGAAATTCGAGAATTCTCTTCCAAACTTTTTAAGTATTCAGTAGTACCTCCGTTATCATCTCAAGCTTGGCAAAATTCAATAGAAGGTTACTTTGGAGGGATTGGATGTTTAGCAGGTAATATTCAATATTATGTGTCTGCATATGGAGATGTAACTCCATGTGACTTTACACCTTTATCATTTGGTAACATTCGAAAAGAAGAACTTAGCAATATTTGGACTAGAATTATCAAACATCCTGCATACAACCATAGAAGTACATTCTGTAGAATGCAAAATCCTAAATTCCGTCAATTTTACATAGATCCAATTCCAGACGATAGTCCGCTTCCATATGAAATAGAAAACCTTGCTCCAATTGATTACAGAAAGTAATCTATAACGAGAGAAAATCTAATTGGAATTGCTTTTTAAGTAGTTATTTAGCTCTTTAGCTTTAAATTCAGAATATTGCCCACTTGAACGCCAAAGTATCTCTCCTAATTTATTAACCAAAAAGAGATAAATAGTTTCTTCATTCGGAATGTTAAGATCCTTCTTAAACTTAGATTTATTAGTATAAATCGTTATTGTTCTTTGACGAACACCCTTATTTGGAATGCCTGCTCTCATTCCACCATCAATCATTACCCTCATCATTTTATAACCTTTACTTAAAGATGGAACTTCATAAAACTTCACTTTTGGAAAATTAACCGAGACATTATTTAAATATTCAGTCCAACTATTAATCAAATTTTGATGCCATCGTTGAAATGGAATCAATATGATATTCAACTCCCCTTCTAGGTCAATGGGTAATTTATATTTCTTGTATTCTAAATTTTGACCTTCTACTTCTGGAAACAACATGATAATAATTATTAAGTATTTTAATATAATACTGAGATGGAGTATTAAAAAGCAGGGTGATATTTTATTCAAAATTTACAATTGAAGCAAAAGTGATATAATTCCTATAAAACATTTTTCTATATTCTATTTAAATGTTTAAATAGAATGATGCAATCTTGAGATTACAGTAGTTTTGGAAAAATAATTAAAAAAAAGAGATTTATTATGATTTATTCATTCATTTCATATTCGTCCTTTAACGAATGAACCGTGTTCCAGACTCTCCCAAACCTTTCTGGATCAACTTTTGGTTTTTTTATCATTTTTAAACACCACTCCATCTGTTCAGGGGTTGTACTTGACTTATGATATAACTTTAACGCATAATTGGAGAAGTCTCTCACGAGAAAATCAAAAATCTGGTCTATTGTATCCTCATCTAAGTTATAAATTGCTGCATTTTCAATTATAAGGTGTGAATATACTACTAATGAAAAAATTTCACCAATACCAGAAAGCATGAAATCCATGTCTTTTTGTTGTTCAACACTTGGAGTAGCTTTACTTCCAAGTAAATTAAACAATTTTATTTGTTCTAAGAATATTTTTACGTTTGGTAAATCATATTTTTCAAAAGCAGGTTTCCAATCATGAAGTCTAACGCGTCCTAAACCTCTTGTAGGACCTTGGTTGAATAAAAAGTCATCATTTCCAGCTTGATCTTGTCTGGGAACAGGTTCAAATTTCTTATGATTCATGAAAAAGTTTAACATGAATTTTAAAATTAACGCAATGTTTACATGAACTGTTCCTTCGAGTTTGGGTAATGCTCGTATATCTTTTGCGGCCATTTCGAAGTACATATCCTTCTCAAATCCTTTAGCAGCAATAACATCCCATAAAAGATTGATTACTTCTTCTCCTTGGGTTGTAGTTTTCATTTTCATGACGGGAGAATAAAGTAAGTAGCGCCTATCCTTATTTGAAGCAATTCGCATGTAATCTGCTGTTCTCAACCCAAATAATTTCATTGCAACAAGACGAGTATAAGCATCAACAAAATTTTGTTTGACATGCTGAAAGTCGGTTACATGCATTTTGTACAACTGACGATGAGAAGCGTGATGTATTGCTTCATAAAAGGCATGTGTACAAATACCAATTGATGCCCAACCTAAATTATATTTCCCAACATTAACAGTATTTAGTGAGGAATTCCAAGCATCCTCCCCTTTGGATAGAATGTCATCTTCAGTTATAGGATAGTCATGAAGTGCAAAATTTGAAACGTAATTTTGGCTATCACAGATATTTTTAATTAATTCATAATTTTTGTGCTTATAATTTGCTACAAAGAATACATACTGTTCTTTATTTTTCATATCATATTCTTGGATTTTTCCATCTTTATCCGCAAATTTCCCAAAGTTTGATACCATTTCTGCTTCATTACCATTCCCAATATAATATTTTTCTCCATTTGCTTTATAAGTCCCATCATCTTGAGGCGTGAGAGCCATCTCAGAAGCATAAATGTCTGCACCATGGTTCTTTTCTGATAAACCAAATGCAAAAATTGCTCCTTCTTCAAGTAATTTAGCTGCTTTCTTTTTCGCTAATTCATTATTGCTCATCCATATGGGGCCTAAGCCTAATATGGAAACTTGCCATGTATACCAATAACTGAGACCATAAAAACCAAGAATTTCATTAAATTCACATATTCGCCAAGTGTCCCAGCGATAATTCTCATCTTTTCCATATTGGGCGGGTGTCAGAAGTCGAGCAAAAATTTTATTTTTACCCTGAAATTCAAGGAAATCAGAATACCAAACTTTTTTTT
>DATKTW010000015.1:0-10705 GCA_035530895.1 Candidatus Nanopelagicaceae bacterium | reverse complement strand
TTATCGGGAACCAAAACTGAAAATGCCAAGCTATATTTTTCTATTATCAAATTACTTATTGACATTATCGAAAGATTTGATCAACCTAATCTAATTGATTGGATATTCGATAAAATTGTTCCTAATATGGAAAGTAAATTTCTTTACGAACAAGCACTTCTAGAACTTTTAGAGGTGAGTTTGAAAATTAAACGCTACGAAAAGGCGGAACTCTTTATATTCTATGTATTAAAGAATATTGATGATTATCCTCGTGCAGAGCTCTACAACATTTTTAATTCCTTTAAACAATTAATTAAAAAAGTGCGTTATATTGAAAGAACGGAGAAGATCGATCTCTTACTGAAAGAAAAATTAATGGAATATGGAGGGGGAGTAGAGGATAACGATTATAAAATCCAGATTGTTGAATTTTTAGAAGATTTAAACTATATCGAGCTTGCTTATAGCCTTGCTAAGACTATACAAAAAAGTTTACCTCCTGATAGTGTTAAGGTTGCTGAGATCCGGAAAATAGTTAAAAGATTGTATACTGCTCCAATCACAGAAGATAAGATCAATTAGGGATAAGACCTATTTTAAATTATTTAACATTCAACTATCTTCGTCAATGTTATCAGAATCTTCATCTTTAAGCTCTTCTAATTTTTCTCCTGCTCTTTCAAGTTCGCTTTCTAAGATTTTTTGTTCCTTTTCCTTGATTTTTTTCTGATGTAATTCAATTTCTACATTAGAGAGTTCTGTTTCTTTTTCAATTAATTCTTCTTTTAGTTTTAAAGCTTTTCCTTTTTCTTGAATAGCCATCTCTTCAATTTCCCGTTCTTTTAATTCCAACTCCAATTTTTTCTTCTTGATTTCTAACTCTTTTTTTTTGAGTTCAATCTCCTTATTTATAATGTCAGATTCTTCCTTTTTCAGTTGCTTTTTAACCTTTTTGGGTAGTACTTCTGATTCAGAATCTACTGTAGTTCCTTGTTCGAGAATTTCTTCTTTAAGTTTTAGCGTCTTTTCTTTCTCTTCGATTATTTTTTCTTCTAATTCTTTCTCTTTTTCTTCCAATTCTAATTTTTTTTTCTTGATTTCAATTTCTTTTTTCTTTAATTCTAATTCTTTATCGATTATTTCAGTTTCTTCCTTTTCTAATGCCGCCTCATCCAGTGCTGCTTCTTTCTGGCTTTCTTCAACTAATTCATCAATTTTTTCAACAGTAACTATTGATTTTAGCACAGTATCTATAGCAGTCTTCAACTTTTCGTTTTCTGGATCTTCTTTAACAAAATTCTTAACTGTCTTTGTAATTAAAGATGGGTGCTTTCGGCCAATTGCAATTAGGGCTTGTATAGCTTTCTCGATTACAAAATCCTTTTCGTCAGATAGAGTAAATACGATTTTGTTAATTAGTGATTCATCTTGAATTTCGGTATCTCCTCCTGCCATAAAAATGATAAGCTGTAAGTCAGCTTCTCGAACATTTGGATCCTGAGAATTCAATAAATCTTCACTATGAGGGAGAAACAAATCACATTCGTTTTCGCAAAGTGTTTTTAAAAGTAATAAAAATGAATATCGAAGGACAGAATCACGTTTTGAGAGATTTTCTAGTAATGAAGGAATATCTATTACAAGTTGCTCAATTAGAAATCGTAATACGGTCCTCCCTCCATGAAGGGATAATAGCATTTCGATAACATTCTCTAGCCTGTCCAAATAATTATCTTGATTCGAATCTCCGAGATATAAGGCAATTATTTTAACTGCGTCATCCAATCTATCATCTCTTACAAAATCTTTAATTTTAATTATTTCAGGATTTTCTTGGTTATTTTCTACCATTTTTACTCAACCATCTTATTGTTTTATTTTAATTTTAAACATGTAATACGTAGAAATCGTTATATAGGCGAAATAGAATGTTAAATACTAAACGCAAATCTCGGTATCGGAGTATAACGCGTGAAATACTATTCTTATGTTTTTCTGTTTTTACACTTATGCTTAATTTTATTGCTAAATTTTGTTTTCTATCAACAAAAATGTTAATTTCATTACAGAATTGGCTTAAAGCGTCTAAATCGCTAGGGAAAACGTTCCATATATAGGTATCTCTTTTAGAATCTTCATCTTTTGGTATTTCATTGCTGATGGAAGAAAGCGTGTCCTTTGGAATAATAGTTGTAATCTCTACGCATTCATTCGGAATTAATTTTAACTTAACCTCAGGAAAATATATTTGGGAAAAGAGTTTACATAAACCAAATAAAAGTTTCAAATCTGTAATATTTTCTCTAACTGCATTGCATAAAGCATATTTCTCGTTTATGAAGCAAACATGGATTTTTTCGTCGTATTTAAATACCATAAACTCTTGGTCTTTAGTTAAAAGATAACGAAAATTCTCGTCCCCGTTATTAATTCTATCATTAAAAATCTTGCTTGCTCCTTTAAAATCTTCTTTTGAAAAAAATTTATTTAAATTTCTATAATCTCCATGGAAAAAAACATCGAAAAAATCAATCAGATATAAATAGGCATCGTTAGGTTTGTAGATTACAGTTTTATTTCTAAAATCTCGAAAAATTATATTTTTATGAACACTATAACAGAAACTTGGTTGATCCTCGATTGTAAGCCCATTTAATAATCGAATTTTCAGTAATGTTCTTCTTGTACAGAGTGGAGTCAAGGTGCATTGAATTCTATCGATTTCACACTCTTTAAAACACAATCTATCAATTCTTTTTCTTAAAAGCTCAAATAATTCTGTCTTGAACTTCGTGTCTGTATCTTCGTCGAAAAATTTAGCAATATGTTCAGGTTGGAGTGGCATTTTTCGGAGCTTTTTTGGTTTAGAAAATCATAATATACATTTTAAATAATATTTAACACCAATTCTAAACTTTTCTATTGTGTTTCAAACCAACTAATTGAAAATACTTTGAATTGTAAAATATATTAATGAGAGATTAAATATATATTATTAAAGCCATTAAAGAATTCCTTGAAAAATGAGGAGATAAAAATACTTCGGCAAATTCACATATTTTATTCTGGAAAAAATATTTATAATCATACATACGCTCTCGCACTAGGAGATGAGGAGTTGAATAATGTTAGGAGGGTTATCCAGTCTTTTTTAGATATGCCTATGATGGGCAAAACTTTTCATCGACCTGTTTCAGAAAATTTCCAAATATTCCATAAATCAGAGAAAAATGTATTATTTTTATTTATTACAGACTTAGTTGATAGTCTTGAATATATATCCCCAATTTTAGACAACACAATAAAAATGTTTAATGAATTGTTTCCAAATCCAACAGATGTAAGTAATCCAGATGATAAAAAACGAGAATTTGTGAATTTTTTGAGAGAACAGCAACACAAATTACATTCTAAAATCACAATTGTGGGACCAATTAATTCTGGTAAGACTCAACTATTCAATATGATAAAGAGCGACCAAGTACGTCAAATTATGAACTTCGCAAGAGCATCGATTATTACTATGGATAATTTGAAGTTCGATCTTTGGGATTTTGAATTAAAAGATAATTTTTCGCTTTTATGGTCAAAATTCATACAAGGGTCTGATTTGGTTATTCTACTGTTCGATTTATCTAATTATCATATCCGAGTTATTAACCATTTTTTTGACTTGCAGAAACAAGAAAGCAAATTCTCCAAACTCCTTATTCTTGGAAATAAACGCGATTTAATCAATAAACATGATTTGAAAATCGCAAAAAATGAGTTAGACATTTCTGATTTTGAAGAAATTTCATTAATAGAAACGGGAGTACAAGAAAAAATTAAACTCTTAATCGCTAGAAACCTTAATTTAAAAAAACTTTTACCTCATCGTTTTATTGAGTCGTTTAATGAAGCTAAAAGCATTGAAAATGATGGGAATTTAATACTCGCAATTGCTAGATACAAAGAACTTGTAAAAATTTCAAGTGATTACCAAGATTTTACTTACATCTCCACCATTAAGGAAAAAATAGCAGAATTACAAGAAAAAATCAACGAACAAACTGAAATGAGAAAACAAATAGAAAGCAAAAAGAAATTCGAGATACCAGGAAAAATTCAATTTACACGACGAATTCAAGTGCAACCATTGCCATCCAATGAACCCCAAATTAAACCTCCCCCAATCGAAGTACCTAAAGCTACGATCAAGGTGTCACGATCACCAGTAGTTGAGCAAAAGACGGAGGATTTATTATTATTTTCAAAACCAGATACTTCAGAAGCAGTAGATATAGATAAAGAAGACATTACGCTCGATATAGACGAAGTTATACCCGAAGAGAAACGTCCAACGCTAGAACAAAGTGAAATTGAAAACGAAGCAATTTATCCTGAAATGCTTCTAAAACTGATTGAGCAAAGTGGAAGCACATTAAGTCTAAAATTATGCTCTCTGCTAATAACAGAACTACAAAAAACTCTAGCAAGACCTCTTACTATTGAGGATATCGAATCTGCAGCTAACTTTTTTGTGAAACACGACTCCTTGTAATGGTATTTGACTAGATTATCACATAATAAGAGAATGTAGTCTCTAACAAAAAAGAAAATTTTTTTTATTTACTTAAATTTAAGTCGCTTATATAAATTTCAATAACAAAATAAACAAGTGTTTAGAAAAATGAATCCTTTAGAAGAACTTAAGAAAAAATTTAGTGAGATAACTCGACTTAATCACATCCGTAATTTATTAGGCTGGGATGAACAAGTTAATTTACCTAACGGATCTTTTGGGGGTAGAGCAGAACAAAGTGCTCTTTTAAGTAAAATAGTACATGAGCGATTAATTTCTGATAAAATAGGAAATCTGATCAAAGAATCTGAAAAGTTAGATCATTTAAACTTAATTGATGCGGCCACTTTACGAGAAGCTAAAAGAGATTACGAACAAGAAGTTAAATTACCAACGGAATTGGTTGAAGAAATTTCAAAGACATCTTCTTTAGGCTACGTTAAATGGGTTGAAGCCAGGAAAAAAGATGATTTTTCTCTATTTCAACCACTACTAGAAAAAATGATAGGACTCCAAATTCAAGTAGCAGAGAAATTAGATACACATCCTGATCCATACTCAACGCTCATCGATCTCTATGAACCTGGAGCTACCTATGATTGGATCTCGAAGATTTTCAGCAAATCAAAACAATCACTAAATAAAATCATAAAAAAGTTGGATGCATCAGAGGATAAACCAGACTTTTCTATACTTACTCAGAAATGGGAAGCAGATAAGCAATGGGATTTTAGTATTGAAGTTATAAAAGGTTTAAACTTTGATCTAGAAAAAGGACGTCAAGATAAATCTGCACATCCATTTACGACATCTCTTTCTTCAACGGATACAAGATTTACCACGCGAATTAACGAAAATTTCTTTTCATCATGCCTTTTTGGGTCGATTCACGAATGTGGGCATGCCTTATACGAAATGGGATTTATGGAAGAAATACATGATAACATTTTAGCAGACGGCTGTTCATCGGGTATTCACGAATCTCAATCGCGTATGTGGGAAAATATGGTAGGTCGTAGCAAAGAATTTTGGAAATTCTGGTTTCCTAAATTAGAAAAAAGGTTTCCAGGCAATTTAAAAGTTATCTCTATGGAAGATTTTCATCGAAGTATTAACTCAGTCCAACCATCTCTTATTCGTGTAGATGCTGATGAAGTCACGTACGGTATGCATATAATTCTAAGATTCGAATTAGAGAAAGATATTATTGAGGGAAAGGTAAAGGTTAATGAATTACCAGAAATATGGAATTCAAAAATGGAGGATTTGTTAGGAATAACACCTCCAAACAATGCAGATGGTGTTTTACAAGATGTTCATTGGTCTGGGGGATCTTTTGGTTACTTTCCAACTTACTTTTTGGGAAATCTCTATGGAGCACAAATCTACAATGATGCTCTTAAGAAAAATCCAACTTTACCAGAGGAATACGAAAAAGGTAACTTTTCGAACTTATTAGCTTACTTACGAAAAAATATTCACCAATATGGTAAAATCTATCAAGCAAATGATCTAATTAAGAAAATTACAGGAGAAGATTTAAATCCAGACTATTTTATAGAATATTTAGAAAAGAAATTTTACCCAATTTATGGGATCTAATTTTTAATTTCTTTATTTTTTTATTAAAGATTTTTAGGATTAGTTAATTCAATTAATCCTGAGCTAAGTTACGAAAAATTATTTAAAATTAAAAATTAAATTTTTATCTATATATATTTTAGTGATTTTAAATAGTCTATAAATGTTTATATAAAATATAAACATGTAAATACAAATTCCTTCAAATTCCCCATAAAATTTTCAAAAATCATGCTAATTTAAAACATAAATATAAAATAGAATTTTTAAAATAATACTCAAAATTATTTTTTCAGATTAAATACTACTAAAACCTCTATTTATATAAGAAATTTAAAACCCATCACTGGGTTTATTAACTACCTAAAAGTTTATTAACAAAAATATCGAAGATATATTAATTTACCAAAAAATGATGGAAAATCTAAAAAAAGTGATTAAATGAAGTTTAAAATTCAATATAGAATATTAACTGGATTTCTGCTAATTTTACTATTTTATTCTGTTTTTTTAATGATATCCCCATTAAATGTTAATATAAGTTCAGAGGAAGCCTTACCAAACTCAAAACTCAAATCTAGTCAAGGACTGGCCGAAATTCATATAAACGGTAATCCAGAATGGTTAGTTTTTAGATTGGAAGAGGGATGCTCTGGGGGTGGTACTTTTCTAGAACCCTATGTGATTCGAGATTTAGCCATTACTGGTGATGGGAGTGGATGCGGCATCTTAATTGAAAATTCTGATGTCTACTTCATCATTGAACATTGTTCTATATATAATAAAGAAACAGCAATATGGTTACAAAGAACAAAAAATGGACAGTTAATTGATAATGACTGTTCTTATAATAGCAGAAATGGTATTGTCGTTAATTATGAAGAAAATAATAAAGTTATAGGGAACACCATAAATGAAAATTGGGAAGCTGGAATATGTATGAATTTCGGTGTTGATAATATTATCTCTGATAATATTGTAAATAATAATTATGGATGGGGGATGTTTATTATGGAATGTGATCGCAGCACTATTACGGGAAATACTGTTAATGATAATACTCAAGTCGGAATACTTATTGAATCAAATGAAGGAACGACAGATAATAATGTTGTATCTGGTAATACTGTAAATAATAATGGTTGGAATGGAATATATTTAGAGAGAGGTTGTGATAGCACAATTTCAGGAAATAATTTAGAATACAATGAACACTCAGGGATACAATTATGTTTAAGTGATTATAATGAAGTTTCAGAAAATGAAGTTCATTATAGTCCAGCTGGTATTGGTCTTGACAGATCAGACTATAATTTAATTTGTTCTAATAATCTCTTACACAATGAACTATGTATTTCAGAATCCAGCTATTGTCTAGGAAATGTCATAATTGACAATGAATGTCCAGTTCCAACTCCTATATGGAGAAGAGATATTCTACCAGGTGATATATTATTACATCGGAAGATAGGATTAATATGGTGTGTTCCAGGTACTGAATGGACACATGCAGGAATGTATGTAGGAAATGGGCAAGTTGTAGATATTAGTTTAGATGTTTTCTCTATACCCCCTATGCAAACTGTTTTCGGATTTCATAGTATTACTGAATGGGATTATCCAAACAAAGATTATGTAACATTATTACGAGTTGATGCACCGGATGATGTAAGAACTGAGGCAGCTATGTGGATCGAAGAACAAGCAAAAAGAGAAGGAGATAATAAACCAAGTTATATGCTAAACATTGTAGGTAAATCATATGATCCTTCTGAACCAAATTGGTATTGCTCAGAGTTAGTTTGGGCCGCCTATATGAATCAAGGAATAAATTTAGATGTCGGTGATGGTGATGGTGAAATTAATTTACATTCTGTAGTATCACCTGACGATTTGTATAAAGACGACAATATAAAAGAAAGATGGTATCATTTAGAATCTAGAATTCCCGAACATGTTCTTCTAAGCGGAATAGGTTTACATATTGTTACCAAATGCCCAGTAGATATTAAAATAACAGATCCAGATAATCTGCGAAGAAGTAAAGAATTGTTTGAAATTCAAGATTCGATATATCTTGAGTATGATTCAAATCAAGACGGATCTTTGGAAAATTATATAAATATACAAAATCTTAAATCAGGCAATTATTTAATCGAAATACTTCCAGAAACTAATGCCCTTCCCACAGATATTTATACTCTTGAAATTTATACAGAGGATGGTTATATAATTCTTGCTGAAAATGTTCAGATCAAAAACATTCCAGAGGAACCTTATATTTTGAACTCAGAAGAGCATCAATTAATCTCAATCATTCCAGCAACAATAGATTTTAATCCAGATACCTTGAATGTAAAAAGTAAAGGAAAATGGGTCACAGTTTATATCGAATTACCAATTGGACATGGATATGATATAAGCGAGATTGATATCAGCAGCATCCTTTTAAATGATCAAATTAACGCCAAACTAACGCCAAACGAAATAGGTGATTATGATTTGGATGGGATTCCTGACCTTATGGTTAAATTTGATCTATTTGATGTTCAAGAAAAACTGCAAGTAGGAGAAGAAGTAACTATTATTATCACAGGAGAACTAGAAGATGAGAAAGCTTTCAGAGGTACGGATACAATCCGAGTAATTTCCCATGAAAAATTTGTAGATTCGCAAACAATTTATTTTTCCTCATTAATTTCTGCGAATACTTTAACCGTTCAGCTAGTTGCCTTAATTGGAATTGCAATAACTTTGGTGATTATACCTAAAAAGAGGAGTAGGTCTAAATTCTAAATAATTATCTTTTTTTTCTTTATTTTTTTTCTCATTGATTCATTAATTATAAATTATTATGTGCCTTATATTTAGAAAAAGATATAACCCATTAAATCTAATATAATAAAGCAAGATGTTATTAGGAGTAAAAAAGTTCTCAGAAAAACTATTACTTCCATTGGGGAAAAAGATAAGAAATATACCCGCTAACTTTATTACTACTCTAGGTCTTTTTTTCGCGTTTTTAACACTTCTTAGTTTTATGGTCCAAAATCTAGTTTTCATTATAATAACTCTATTTATAGTTGAATTTTTTGATCAATTAGATGGCGTAGTAGCTCGATTGCAAGGACCAACTAAATTGGGAGCTTTTTTAGATTCTACTTTAGATAGAATAGGAGATTTCTTCATTTTCTTTGGCATTATTCTTGGTGGGTATACTAATGTCTATATTGGACTAATTACATTAGCTGGAGCATTTTTAACTTCGTATACTAGAGCCAAAATAGAAAGTCTAGGAGTTCCAAATTTATACGGTGTAGGATTGATTGAAAGGACAGATAGGGTTCCAATCCTTTTTATAGGCTCGATATTTCAAATCTGGTTTCCCACCGCAATCTGGTGGACAATGGTTCTTCTTGCCATTGGCACTAATGTAACAGTTCTCCAAAGAATAGTGTATGCTTTTAAAAAATTTTCAGAAAAAAATCACCCTAATCCTTCTAAATAAAAGAGTATTTGATATTGTGTTATAATAGATTCTGCTTAAGAATAAAGCAGATTTAAATAGACCTTTTTTTATGGTTTAATAAATTGTCAATATTTTTTTTAATTACTACTCATGATAGTCTCTGAAATCAATATTAAACTCACGATATTGGGTCAATGGGGTGTCGGTAAAACATCCATGGTCAATACAATCGTGGGAAAAGATTTTCCTTCTATGTACATCCCCACTATAGGCAGTAATATCGCCAGAAAAGAATATAGATTAACAAATAACCATATAAGGTTAAATATATGGGATATTGGGGGGCAAAGAAGTTTCAATCCTTTGAATCCCGTGTTTTTCAGTAATTTGGATTCAGCTCTACTATTATTTGACTTGAACAACCCAAAGGAGAGTCTTCAAGAAATAAAAGACACATATCTTAAAAACTTAGCAAAATACTCTCCTGAATGCGTTATTTATTTAATAGGAAATAAATCTGACTTAGTAAAACCTGAAGATTCTGAAATTCTCTTGAATAATATAAGAAAATATCAAATTCAAGGATTTCCAATAGTATTCGTGTCTGCGAAAACCCAAGACAATATTACAGAGCTATTTACACTTGTAGTTTATGATTTTTTAAAAAAATTGGAGAAAAGTGGTAATGAAGCACAATTTCAAGGTATATCGAAGAACTTTTTAACTTCAGTGGCTAAATCTGAAAATCAATTAGATGATTTAATTATTAACATTGATGAAATTGATTCAAATACGCTTCATAATAAAATTACACCAAAATTTACTAAAAAAAATGTAAAATTTACCAAAAATGAATTCGTTCCTCTTAAAGAAATCAAGGATCTTAAAAAAATCAGAGAATTTGACATTGATAAAAATAAAATCAAAGAAAATATATACAGTGCTTTTAAGAACAATTTAGTTGTTATTTCTGAGCTAATTTCGGAATTAAAAAAATCTCCAATCAATGCTCTAATTGAGAATATTGATAAATCTCTAAATGATCTATCAAATCTGAATAAAGACTTTGAATTAAAGTTAGATTCAATTTTGGAGCTTGAGAAATCGGA
>DATKTW010000014.1:0-3985 GCA_035530895.1 Candidatus Nanopelagicaceae bacterium | reverse complement strand
AATAGTTGGAGTATAACTCCTCAACTTTTCAGAGAGTTCGATAATTATTCGGTTAAATTTTTTTATCCGAAGAATTGGTATGATTTAATTGTGAAAAGAAATTCCGTTGATATTAATTCTCAGATTCAAATCGATTGTATTGATTGTTTTATATTTATTCCAAATAATGCCATTTTAGACGGAGTAGATTGGTTGATAACAGCGAATTCGACAGGAGTATCATTCGATCTAGATGTTGAAAGAACGGAGTTTATAGCGGGTCAGGAATTGAAATTCTTTATCTCAGAACCTGTTTTGAATGGATATTATACCTTCGTTCTAACAGATCCATTTGACGATGTAATTTATATCGATAACAAAACGATCCCCTCTGATTCCTCCTCCTTTACTTATGCATTACCACAAACAGCAATAGACGGTGAATATAATGCGTACATCTATTGGTTTAATGGTACTGATGCCGGATTAGCTAATCAGGTTTTTATAATAACTTTACCTCCCACTATTGATTGGTTTATGGTTGTTTCAATAATAATAATTATCGGGCTTACTTCAACTGTTTCTGCATCTTCATATGTGTTAATAAAGAATTATCAGAAAAAGAGAATCGCTCGAAAAGAAATAATTTATAATAGATCTATAGATATTTTAAATCTGAATTATGTGCTTATAATAGAAAAAAAATCTTCATTAAATGTGTACGATCAAGTTTTTACCGAGAAAAGGATGAACACGGTATTACTTGCTGGATTTCTGGAAGCAATCCGAACCTTTGGACTCGAACTCACAGGCTCTAAAGAAAATTCGCAAATTATCAAACTAGATTATTATAATTCAAAGATCCTTATGGTCGAGTTCAAGAATTTCAGATTAATCTTAATAATGAAAGATCTTCCTTCTAAATCTTTTTATGATTCAATCAGCGCTTTATCTTTGGAAATTGAAGAGAAATATGGATCTTATCTTGAAACATTCGAAGGTGAACTTGAACCATTTAAGACCATTGAAGATTTAATTAAAAAACATTTAGGAACAGCCTTTCTTTATCCTTTGAAAGTCGTAGGGGCAGGTAAAGCAAAAATCAGTACAAATGAGAGAACTATGATTGATAAAGCTTTAATTTTAATGAAAAAAAAAAAGACTAAATACTGCTTTACTAAACAACTAATACAAGATAAAGGATATAACTCAAAGGATATAGAAATAATATTCTCGTTAATAGATAAGAAAATATTTCAACCTTTAGTTTAGAGAGATATTACTATATTTGCTTTCGAGCAAAATTAATCAAACCCCTAGCAGAAATTATTTGTTGTAGAAAGCTGGGTTGTTTTTTGATTTGAAATTCTTCAGCAGTAGAGGTATTCTTCATTAATCCTTCTTCAAATTGGATATTTAAAATATCACCTGTTTTTAGCTTTCCAATACCGGGAAATTCTATTATTGGTAAGCCAATATTGATTGCATTTCTGAAAAAAATCCTTGCAAAAGAAGGTGCGATGATACATGTTATTCCTGACGCTTTAATCGCAAAGGGTGCTTGCTCTCTACTTGAACCACATCCAAAATTGGAGTCAGCGACCAGGATTTGATAATTTTCTGTTTTAACTTTTTCTACAAAATCGCGATCTAAATCCTCCATACAATGTTGTGCTAAATAAATATCATCTGATTTAATTAAATATCTGGCGGGAATTATTAGATCAGTATTAATGTTTTTTAAGTTATACTTAATTACCTTTCCAATCATTTACAATCTCACTTTTTTTCTTATAAATATTCTGGGGAGGTTATATACCCTTTTATCGCTGAAGCAGCTGCAACTACGGGGTTGGATAAAAAAACCTCGCTATTACCATGCCCCATTCTCCCTTGGAAGTTTCTATTCGTTGTTGATAACGCTTTCTCTCCTTCCGCTAAGACGCCCATATGACCACCTAAACAAGGTCCGCAAGTAGGAGTTGATACTATTGCACCAGCATTAACAAAACTCTCAATATATCCTCTTTCCATTGCTTTTAGATATATACTTTGCGTTCCTGGTATTATTATGCATCTTAACTTTTTATTGATTTTACGATTTTTAAGGATTTTTGCAATATTTCTTAAATCTGCAAGTCGGCCATTTGTACACGATCCTATGACTACTTGATCTAATTCAATTTTCATATTATGCACTTCTGAAATGGATTTAACATTATCTGGTGAATGAGGCAGTGCAATCTGTGGTTCAATATTAGCACATTCAAAATTTATTGTGTCATGATATTCAGCATCTTTGTCACTGCTATAGAAACAATATTCCAATTTTTTAAAAGCTTCTAAGTATGATGTGGTGATTTTATCAGGTTCAATTATTCCACTTTTTCCGCCAGCTTCTATAGCCATATTACACATAGTGAACCGATCTGCCATAGGTAAACTTTTTATAGTATCGCCTGTAAATTCCATGGCTTTGTATGTGGCTCCATCTACGCCAATCTCCCCTATTGTATATAAAATCAGGTCTTTTCCAGAAACCCATTCATTTAATATACCAGAATAAATGAATTTAATAGATTCTGGGATTTTAAGCCAGCATTTTCCTAACGCCATTGCAACACCTAAATCTGTAGATCCGACTCCAGTTGAAAACGCCCCGAGTGCACCATATGTGCATGTATGTGAATCTGCCCCGATAAAAACTTCTCCTGGCTTCACTAATCCTTGTTCTGGTACAAGACAATGCTCAATGCCTCCTCTTCCAACCTCAAAATAGTTAGTAATATTATGTCTAATAGCAAAATCTCTAAGGATTTTACACTGAGCAGCAGAAGCCACATCTTTATTTGGAGTAAAATGGTCAGGGATTAAAACGATTTTAGAATAGTCAAAAACTTCAGCTTTAGAATCTTCTATTACTTTTTCAAATACTTCTATGGCTATGGGAGCAGTAATATCGTTAGCCAAACATTTATCAATTTCAGCCATAATATAATCACCAGCAACGGCTTTTTTATTCTGACAATGGTCTCTAAGAATTTTCTCGGTAATTGTCAAACCCATAATTTGCATTATTCGATTTTTTTAAAAGGGATTTTATTAATATCAACACTTTTTTTCTTAACTATAAGATTCAAACCTTTTACAAGAGCTAAAACCGAGCACATCACAATATCTTCATGGGTAGCACTTGTTTTAACTATGATTTTACTTTCAATGTCTAAAATTTCGATGGTCACATGTCCTAAGGCATCAGTTCCTCCAGTAATCGCATCAATTTGGAAGTTTAATAATTTAATATTACTCATAGGTTTAAAACATTTAACAATAGCATTGACTGACGCATCTACAGGACCAACTCCTACTGAAGAAGCGACCTTTTCTATGAAGTCTCCATTTCTAATTTTTAAACGCACAGTTGATGAAGGGGTTATAGAACCAGTCAAAACTGTTAATTCTTCCAGTATTACATATTGTTCTTCTTCGGGTATTTCTCCCATGACATCCTTAACAATCGCTAAAAAATCTTCTTCAGAAACTTCATGTCCTTTATCTCCAAAATCTTTAATGTGATTCATTATCTTAACGAATTGTTGATCATTCGTATTAATCCCAAGATCTCCTAATTTTGCTTTTAACGCATGTCCACCACTATGTTTTCCAAATTTAATTGATTGCTTTAAAATATCCATTACACTGTCAGATCTGCTTATTCCAATTAACTGAGGCGTGATTGGTTCATAGGTTCGCGCGTTTTTAATCATGGCGTGAGCGTGAATGCCCGCTTCATGAGAGAATGCGTTTTGTCCTATCAAAGGCTGAAGGCGTCCTATTTTAACCTTACCGCCGCAATAACTTTCGATAAGCTTCGCAGTGGGAAATATCTTTTTCGTAATGATATTCATTGGTAAGTGATACAGAGCATAGAGTGACATTGCTGTTTCTTCAAAAGAAGCATTACCTGCTCGTTCTCCTAAACCCATAATAGTAGTTTGTGCTTCTG
>DATKTW010000013.1:0-15374 GCA_035530895.1 Candidatus Nanopelagicaceae bacterium | reverse complement strand
CTTGAGGTTGAAACACGGGAGCAGGTTCTGGTACTGGGGGTGCCTCATACTCAGGTTCTGGTACTGGGGGTGCCTCATATTCAGGTTCGGGTTCGGGTTCAAAACTAGGTGTGGGTTCTTTAGGGTATGTATATCTTGGTTCTGGTACTGGTGGAGCTAAATACTCGTTTTGAGGTATTGTTGGTTGAACAACTGGCTTTTCGATGGGTTCGCTTCCTATAATAATTTGTCCTGGAGCGTAAACGGTTGTGCTAGCGATCAGTTGGTCAGGAACTCCTTGTCCTATCATCAAGCAAGCAAGAATGTAAAAGCAATCTCCTACGCCGTCACCAGTCTTAGCAGACGTCTCCATATAATACAAATTGAAATCTCTGGTAAAATTGTTAATTTCTTCAATTGAAACTGCTCTTTGGTTAGTTAAATCGCTTTTATTGCCAACAAGTAATACAGGTATTTCTGCTTTTATGTTAGCCCTAACTTCTTCAATCCACTGTGGTAAATGTTCAAAACTTGCAGAATTCGTAAGATCGAAGACGAGGATTGTACCGAGCGATCCTCTATAATACATAGGTCTTATAGAGCTAAATCGTTCTTGGCCACCAGTATCCCAGAGTTGGAGCTTACATTTGATTGGTCCTTCAAAAGTTTCAATCGAGATAGTTTTTACATGAAAATCAACACCGATTGTCATTTTATAATCTTCAGTAAAGAACCCTTTCGAAAATCGGAGTGTAAGTGCGGTTTTACCGACACCGCCATCTCCTACCACGATAGATTTAAAAAGGTAATCGTATTCTTCAACCATTTCAATTCTTCCATTACTTTATTCGGTTTTTGTATTAGAATTTTTTATAATAATCAAAGTTGTTATGTTATTATTATTAATAAAAATTTATTTAATTATACTTTTGGATATTTTACATCATATTTTCTAATTTATGTGTTGGCAACTGCGGTTGTACGGCACTTTTTAAAGGAATTTTGGAAGCTTTTACCCTTTAAATATTTAAAATCTTTTAAGTATCGCTTAAAAAACGATTTTAACGGGGACTTTTTATATTAACTGGAAATCATTGAATTACACTTTTCTTTTGTTAGACTCTTCTTCGATATCTACGTTTTCAAACCAATCGTTAATTTGTTCTAAGGTTTCTTGTGGAAATTCGTATGAGTGCTCTCTATCGGGATAAATCCCTTTTTCTACTTCGTTTTTATAGTTAATTAATGCGTTTCGGACGGATTTTCCCACATCTCCAAAATATTTAAGAAATTTAGGTTTGAAGTCGGTAAAAAGCCCTAACATATCGTTAATAACTAAAATTTGGCCGTCACAGTAAGAACCCGCTCCAATACCTATGGTTGGAATGTCGATCGATTTAGTAATTAATTTAGCTATTTGCCAAGGAATGCTTTCTAGAACAATTGAAAACACCCCTGATTTTTCCAAGTTTTTTGCGTCGATAATCAGCTTTTTTGCGGCTTCTATCGTTTTCCCTTGAACTAAAAATCCTCCAAACTCATAAATAGCCTGAGGAGTAAGTCCTATGTGCCCCATGACTTGAATATCAGCATCAATCATAGCTTTTATTGTGGGACAAATTTTCGTGCCCCCCTCAACTTTTACGGCTTCAGCTCCACCTTCCTGAATGAACCTTCCTGCGTTCCTAACTGCTTCGGGGATGGTGATTTTATACGATAAAAATGGCATATCCGCAACTATCATCGCATTTGAAACTCCACGAGACACTGCTTTTGTATGGTGAATCATTTCTTCCATTGTAACTGCCAAAGTATTTTTATATCCAAGAATTACCATAGAAAGAGAATCGCCTACGAGGATTAAATCAATTCCACATCCGTCAACGATCTTAGCAAACGAATAGTCGTAAGAAGTGATAGTTACTATTTTTTCTCCGTTTTTTTTCTTCTCAATTATTTTTTGAGCAGTCATTTTTTGTAATGCCATAGATAAAGTAACGCTATACCTCAGAAAAATGTTTTGTTTGTTTAAATAGACCTACCTTTCTCGGAGCAAAAATAATTTTCAACCCTTACAGATCTTTAATATGTTGCTTTAATTTGTTCAATGAGTAGTGAAAGTTAGGAAAATAGAGATGATTGTAACTTACCTAACGCTCATTTTCTTTTTCGAAAAAAAATGCCACGATTTCTATTCTCCATGTTCTTAGAATAAGTTTCTTAGCAATACGCTCTGAAAATCGTTTAACTCGTTCCTTATTTAAATCTCGTTTAATTTATTGATTTTTTAGATTTTTACACGTAAACCAACAATTAGGACGATCTCGTTTTATCAATAAGATTTTTTAGGAAACAAATCATTAAATAATTCTGATAAAATTAACTAGGATATGATATTTATGGATGCTAAAGATATAGATTACTACTCTCTAGGGTTCGAATTTATTGAAACGAAGACCATGTTTGTATCAAATTACAAAGACGGTAGATGGGAAGAAGGTACATTAGTACCGTTTGGTAACTTCGAGATTTCACCTGCAGCGTGCATATTAAACTATGGACAAGGAATTTTCGAAGGGATGAAAGCATTAAAGACGAAAAAGGGCCATCACGTTCTCTTTAGACCAAAGGAGAACGCAAAGAGATTCAACGATAGTGCTAGTAGATTGCTCATGCCCAAATATGACGTAAATAGCTTTGTTTCTGCCGTAAAAAAAGTAGTGAAGGCTAATGAGGATTATATACCGCCTTATGATAGTGGTGGAGCTCTTTACATTCGCCCTATAATGATTGGAACGGGTCCTATAGTCGGAGTAAAGCCCGCGAAGGAGTATAAAATGATAATGTTTACCATTCCGGTAGGTCCTTATTTTCCAGAAGGATTTAAAGGTATAGATTTAGAAATCACGAAGAAATACACAAGAGCGGCCCCCGGTGGAACGGGATCGACCAAAACGGGTTGTAATTACGCAGGTTCTATGCTACCCGTCAAGGAAACTAAGGAAAGAGGTTTTGCGCAGGTTATTTTTTTAGATGCTGTTCATAAAGAATATATTGATGAGGTTGGAACTGCGAACTTCTTTGCTGTGATTGATGGAGTCTTAGTAACACCGAAAACTATTGGCACAATTTTACCGGGAATCACACGAAAATCAATTTTAGAACTAGCTTCAAAAAAAATGGGAATGGTAACAGAAGAAAGAGATATCTCTTACAAAGAGCTTTTTGAAGTATCGTGTACCGAAACTTTTTGCTCAGGAACTGCTGCTGTTATTACTCCAATTAAATCAGTTGTTCTCGAGGAAAAAAAGCGGATTTTTAGCGAAGGGGAACCGGGAGAAATTACTCGAAAGGCTTACGAAATGCTCACTAGCATTCAGCGTTTGGATATAGACGACGAATTTGGATGGGTTGAGAAAATTTAGAGATTAAATATAGTCTTACTTCTATTTAAAGGCATAGATTTCCAATTAATATTTCAAAAGCGTTTTTTATGTTTTCTCCAGTCTTTGAAGATATTTTAAGGTAAGTAATAATATTTTCGTACTCATTAACAATATCAAGGATGTACTTGTCTAATGCCGGGGTATCAGATGGAGTGATAAGATCACTTTTTGTTCCGATTAACAAGATAGGAAGGTTTCCAAAAGCTTCTAAAGTTTTTATCCATTCGTACACATTTTCAATGGTATTAATCCGTGTTAAGTCAAAAAGAATAACGGCTGCGATAGAACCCTCAACAAAATCATCTAGAAGTTTTCTAAACTGAGCTTGACCAGCAAAATCCCACATTATACAATTAAATTCATTCCCATTGACCGTGATGTTTTTCGAATAAAAATCAACACCTTTGGTTAATTCGCTATCTTCTATAAAGCTATTGTGGACGAGTCGATTTAAAAACGAGGTTTTTCCTACCCCTCCGTCTCCTGACACAATAACTTTTACTGTTTTCATCGTAATCAATGTTAACTGTGCTAATCTAAATTAAAAATATATTTTATGATATTAAATTGTGTAATATTAACATGTAAAAAAATATTCTTACTATCACTCCACTCTAAAGAGTTTTACAAAAAAGTCATTTAAGTTGTGTCTTTTACTTGTTATGCTCCTAAAAAGCTAAATAAAATCTTATAGGAGTCTTTGAAAGGAGAACAATTAAAAGTTTTTCTAGATTGCGAGTGTATTTATATTTCTTCTCTGAGTTTTTGGATTTTTTTTTTAAATTTTCTTATTCTGGGATCTAAGACATTGTATACTTTGAATCCATCGAGAATTTTTAACGCTTGTTGGTAATAATTGATGCTATTGATTTTATCGCCGTTCTTTTCAGAGTTTTCTGCTTTTTCTATATTAAAATCAAGTTCGATGTATTTGGATTTACTTTCAAGGTTAAAAATTTTAAGCGATATCTTCGTTATTTCTTCTTTAAAATTTAGTTCCTTAGCAATCAAAAGCGCTTTATTATATTCAATTAGGGTTACGTGAAATTTAGAATTTTTTGCTGCTATTCGAGCTCTTTTCATAATCTCTCTTATCAATCTGCGTGCTGAATCCTCGTCCATAGTTTTTAACTGCTCTTTTAAATCCTCCAAATCGGTATTTTTATTAATTATTGGAGATATTAAACTCGATTTTATCATTTTATTGTGATCTGCGGTCTGAACTGATACGATATTATTAGCAATTGTTTCTATAGATGTTGGAGATATAATTTTACGCTCTAATAGCTGATAGAGTTCATAAAGAATAACTTCATCTTTAATAACTGCAATTTTTTTTAGTCTGATGAGCATGTTATTTATGAAAAAAAAGGGCTTTATGGCTAGCAATTCTTTTGCAAGGTCGTATATAGCTTTCTGAACTAAATTTTCTTCTACTTTATCTAATTCATGTGGGGGTATCGATTGAACTAAGGTCATTGGAAACGTAAGGTAAATGTTAAAAAACTCAACTATGTAATTTATCATGTCTTGAAAATCAAAGTAAATACCTTTTTCTCGAAAGTTTATAAGTTCCTCTATAAATTGAGGTTCAAAATCTTCTATGAACTGAAAAACTTGATCTCTTAGTTTACTGGATCCTTTATGATCGAGAATTAAACAAACTCTGATAATACCTCCATCTTTAAGTAGAATATTAAACTTCTTATACTGAAATTCGTAGAATTGAAACTCGATCGAAGTGACGACGTTTTTATTTGAAACCCCGCTAGATTCTGAAAAAGTTATATTCGCTTGAATAAATCCACTCAGTAAATTCGCATCAATATCGACACCTGAGACGGCGTAATTTAATAAAGTAAGCCCTGAACGCTTATCCATCAATAGAATATGTTTAATATTCAAAACATCCAAAAACTTCTTCCAAATGGTTTCTCTTTCTAATTTAAGCTGTTTATCGATAGAATCAATTTTAATAATCTCTACTGTTCCATCAAATTCAAATCCTAAATCAATTAATCGTTTTTTAATACATTCTCTACACGATTGCGCTTCTTGTGGGCAATTATCCTTGGTTTGTCCGCAATTATATCCTAAACCATTAATCTTAAAATAGACCATGAAAACTCGAACCCCTAAACGAGTATTTGAATTACAGAATAGATTTTTCTAGTTAAATATATTCTTGTTTCATAAGTAGTGCAACTTCTTGTTCTTAAAATTAAGTTTTATATTAATTAAAAAAGAAGAGGGTTTATAAAACCAATTTACAAAATAATGATTAGATTAAATTGTAATTTCAAAATACATTGAAAATTGATGCAGTTTTCAATTAAAAAAATGGGATTTAAAAATGGAAGATAAAAAGAAAAAGTTTCTGTACAGCGTTCTAACTATAAATCTTGCTTTAATCGTAGCCTTCGTCTTGTTGTTTTCTTTATACGGGCCAATATTGGCGGCCACTATATTTGATAATGATATTGGTTTAATTGCGATAACGAGTAGAATTGTAATCTTAGGTATTATGTCGTTCTTTCTCTATCGTAAATGGTTAAAGCAAGAAGCCATTTATATTTCAGATGCCTACTTCTTATTTGGATCGTTTTTTGGAATATTTACATGGGCAAAGGTTTACGATGTTTTCTATAATTCTGCGGTAATATCAGGCTTATTTGATACGGGGTTCATTCTAATGTTGGTAAAAATCAGATTTTTTATAATAATCGCAAATTTGATGCCAATATTGTATATTGGTTTAGATGCGATTCTTGTATACATTAATATGAACAAGAATAAAGAGATGAAGAAAAAGCAATTTAACAAGCTTAGGTTAAGGATCATTTTAATTTTTGTTTTGATAACCATATCAGTAATAGTTTTAGCCCCAAGCTTAGATTTCCTCAATCTAGTTTTTCCTTTCATGACAATTGTCAGCTTTATTGCCATTGCGTTTATGTTTTTATTTATGTACAAAAATAAGCGACTCTCTCAGGCAAACGGGTTAATAATCGGAATAGCGTTTATCTGCTTTATAGCTTCAAATTTACTCAGGACGATTCTCATTTCTACCAATCTTTATTTTAGTACAATCGCTGAAATTATCGATATAGGAGTAAACCTACTTATGTTTATAGGATTCATAACGAAACCTAAATATGCTAGATGATAGTGCTTTTTACGATCTAAATTGAAGTTTCTCTGAATGTTTATTTAGAACTAACATTTTTTTCTTGATTTTTTTTTACGTTCTCTGGATAATTTTCGAGCTTTAAAAAGATTAATTCAAAAATATAAGTAGTTAAACCATTTGGTGGTGTTAATGAAGATACATAAAAATTGGAAAATATTTGCTTCACTGTTCATAGTATTCGGTCCCGCTCAATATATTATTTTAACCGCAGTAGCTATGCTGTTTTACGCCGGGGGAACCCTTTTCAATCCCTTAAGTCCAGGATATTATTTTTGGGGTAATTTTTTTAGCGATTTAGGTCGAGTCATCGCACTTTCAGGTGCTCCTAACAATATTTCGTTCGTAATATTTACGATTACTGCGTTAATTCTAAGTGCCTCGTTTATACCTTTCGCTTTTGCCATTACATCGTTTTTCAAAAGCGATCGAAAGTTATACTTAGTAGTAAGAATTGGCTCGTTAGTTTGTCTTAGTTCAATAATTTTTATGATCGGTACGATTCTCACTCCCTGGGACATATTTGGAAAAACTCATCTAATTTTCGCCAATTTGTTCAATGTTACCGGCGTTTTAGGAATTATTTTTTTTACTATCGCAGTTTTTTACAACAAGGATTATCCTAACCGGTATGCCTTCGTTTATATTGCCCTGCTAATCGTCGGAATTACTTACACTATTGTCTTAATAAGTATACCAAAATCTATCACTTTAGATGGGCTAATTATACAAGCTTCCATGCAAAAAATATCTCAATATTCCTTTTTACTCTGCTTTTTGATTCAAGGATACGGAGCCTGGAAGCTACAAAAATATAAAATAAGATTTTAGATTACATATCTCAGTCATTTTAACTGATAATATTGAAGCGGAGATGCCTTTTTTTTTTAATTTATGAATTTTGATTTTTGCATTACTCACGAAAGTTAAGACAAATTCAGATTCTTTGATTTCTGTACTAAAATACTAAAATTTTTAACCATCTCTTCTAAGCTGGGAAAATTAGGTAGATGATGCGTAGCTAATTCTTGGGAGATTCTCCCCACTTCCTTTGCCTCACCAATTAACCAAAAGAATATTGGTTTTGAAGATTGTTTTGCGTTGGCTATGATATCGTCCACGTTATTCATTGCTCTAAATTGTCGAGAGCAAAACATCATGCTGAAGATACCTTCAATGTTGGGGTCTTTCAATAAAGCTTCATACACTCGAGATGTTACAACCTCGGGTTTTACATTATTCATCATCGCTTTTTCCATTGCAGGCCATATATCTACAAACGCAAAGTTGTTTGGAGGCATCCACTCGGGAAACACTTCAACGAGAGCAGCGTAGGTTTTCTCACCAAGAACAGGAAATTTTAAACCATATTTCACCGTAAGATCCGTTGTAATCGTTCCTGCACCTCCGGAGCCCGCCACAAATGAAGCGTTACCCTTTTTAGGGAACTCTTTACCTGACAAGTACATTAACGAGAAGGTGCGCGCATATTGAAATAACTCGTAAAAATTGTTGGCATAGATTACTCCTGATTGTTTTACGATCCCGTCAATTAAATTTGAATTTTCTGCTAAAGAACCTGTGTGGCTTCTAGTTGCTTTTTGACCTTGAGGCGTAATTCCACCTCTAAGCAGAATAATAGTCTTATCTGGCATAGAACTAGCTTTTTTGCATAGATCAATAAATTTTCTTGAATCTTTAAACGATTCTAAGTATATTGCTATAACGTTTACAGTATCGTCTTTTATTAAATATTCCAGAAATTCAATTTCACTCAAATCCATCTTGTTTCCGATTGAACAAGAATATCGAAATCCTAGATTCGGATATTTCGTCATTACATGCATTAAATAACCGCCATTTAGCATCCCAGATTGACTAATTAACGCAATATTACCTCTCTTATAGGTAGAAAAAACACCAAATCCAGAAAAAAAACCTTCCTTTTCTTTACTATCGCTGTCTCCATTGATGGTGCTAAGGCCCATACAATTAGGACCAACAATCCTTAATTTAGTAAAATTGTCTGTTATCTCAACTATTTTTTCTTTTAATTCAAGACCTTTCTCTCCGACTTCTTCGAAACCCGATGCTTCTATTATCGCTCCTTTTACTCCTTTTTTCACGCAATCCTTTAAGATGTCTGGAATAAGTCGATTTGGAACGTAAAAGATTGCAATGTCAACTTCGTCCTCGACATCTAAAATACTCCTTTTAAAATCTATATCGTAGAGCTTTCCTTTCGCATTAGGGTTTACAAAATGAACTCTACCTTTGAAATTGTTAGTAATAAGGTTGGTAGCAATCCGGAATCCGCCTTTTGTTAATTTTTTTGAAGCGCCAATAACAGCTACGGACTTAGGGTGTAAAAATATGTCGATTATGTTGTCACTTTCCATTTTCATGCAAACTTTTGTGGATTTTTAAGGATTTACTCTAATAAAACAACTTTACGAGATTGATATGATAAAGGGTAACTAACTGCGCTAGAAAAAGTTTGAATTAAGTTAAATTATTCGAAATAAGATAATTATGTTCCTTTCGGTAAAAATAATAGAAAACTCTCATAGTCGTTGTATTTATATCTTAAACAGATCACAACAATAGTATGATGTATAATATCAGCTGGGATAGTTATCGTCATCCTAAATTTCTACAATCTTTAAACTTAACATTAACCGAATTAAACATTGTGAATCTATTTTTAAAAAGAGCAAATTTTAGAATTGATGCAAATCAAGAACACTTACATCAAACAATTTTAGTTTCCCCAAGAAGAAGTTTAAATCCTACAAAAATTCTAACTCAAGAAAAGGTTAGCATCAAAATTTAACCTATTATCTTAATTAATAATTAGTATTCTTGCCAAGGACGGCTACAACTCTTCCTTTTTGCCTAATTGCATTCTATTTTTACTCAAGAAGAGGCTAAATTCAACGCATATATTTAAATAGGAAAAGTAATAATTGTTTTTATAGTAAAAATAATTTTTACAGTAAAAAAATGTGATCTTCTATGCCTGAAAAAAAAGAAAAAAAAAAACCTATTTTCGAAAAGGTCGGTCTTGTGTTTCGAAATTCCACTAGGATAGATATAGTAAGAGAGTTATCTACAAACTCTCAAAGACCAATAGACTTAGCAAATAAATTAGAAGTTGATCGTCAAAATATTAATTATCACATAAGCGCCTTAAAAAGAGGAGGAATAATAAAAACGCAGAAGATGGAAGTGTCCCAAGAGGAGGCATCAAAATTGAAAGGTGCAATAGTTAATAAAGTGACCAAGGAAGGAAAATTAAAAATCTCTTATGGGGTCGAACTTACTAAAAACGGTAAAGACGTCGTAAACCAATTTGTAGACCCCCTTTACGAAGAATTAATAGTGGAAGAAGAGCATAAAGATGAAAGTGTTAATAAAAAAAAAAAGGAGGAAAGTAAATTATGAAAAATGTAAGCGTTCAAATGGTAGAAATGCTGTTTGAGAATCCTTTAGAAATTTTAGAACTTGGAAAACCTCAATCTCATGGTAATATGACAGTTATCCCGATTATCTATAAGGGTAAAACCTTAGATTTTATTAGCGTTAAAGAAGCTGAAGATCTTGGCTTAATAAATATAAATGAAACAGATACCGTTAGTCAATTAGAGGTAATTAATAATAGCGATAAACAAGTGTTGATCCCTTTCGGCGTAACAGTCCATGGCGGAAAACAAGATAGAACAATATGGGAACCAATCCTATTGGCTGCAGGAGGAAAACAAAACTTATCTGGTGGCAATAAAGGTCCTATGGAACAAAAATATACCGTTCCAGCTAAGTGCGTCGAACAGTCGAGATGGAATTATGGAAAGGGAAAAGGATTTAAATCTTCTAATACAAGATTACATCCTAATGTCGCCTACGAAGCGATATCTTCGGCAGGTCAGGGGTCGGTTTGGAACGAAATCCAAGCTTATAGAACTGAAATGAACTATAGCAATACAATTGCCCCATCTCAAAGCTATCTTGAAATGACAGAAAACATTGATAAAGAAACAGACGAGATAGTAAATTCTTTTAAAAACCAAGAAAATCAATGCGGAATAGCTACCTTTATCAACGGTGAGTTTATTGGTATTGAGTTTTACGCAAATCCTAAAGTATGGGAAACAATGAACAACGACATCCTTAAAGCATTTGCAATCGAATCGCTGAGATTTAAAGATAAATCCTATAAGGAGGGGTCAGGTCAATACGATAAGCACCTGATAAAGGCATTGCAAAGTTTAAAGTTGAATTTTTCCGAAAGAAAAGGTATAGGACTTGGTGATGTGGTCGAATTTGAGTCGCAGGATAAAAAATGGAGAGGCAACACCCTAGTCCACGAAAATTCGTTAGTCCAGTTCTATATCGTTTCAAAAAGAGGAGGCAGCAGCAGTTCTGATCGGCAAGAACAATTTTTTCAAACAAATATAATCCAAAGATATATTTAATGTCCAAAAAATAAGCATTAGATGTATTGGATCACAATATTTCATTTTTTTTTTTATTATTTTTCTTCTCATTTTTCACTATACAAATTTGTAAAAACTTAAATAGAATCTGATAAAATTATAAATTACTACGAAATCTAAAAGTAAAAATTAATAGAATAGGGAGGTATAGATCATGCCATATATTATTGTACAACTTTGGTATCCCACTGACATAAATACTGAGGTTACCGAAAAATTTTTTGAAGTAGTAAAAGAATTTCCCTTTGATAAATCACTTGGTAAAGAAACGATACAAGTTGCTTCAAATACTAATAAAAAGGGAATAGAAGTATTAAGTGTAATGGAAGTAAAAAAAGGGAAATTAGAAGAAGCTTGGAAATGGGGCCGTAATAGAATGGGGGCTTTCCAGAGCATTAAAGGATTAGAATACGATATGAGGCTCTGGACAACATTAGCTGAAGCCTTAGAGGGAAGTGAGCATTCTCTTCCGGAGTAATTTAAACAAAAAAAAATTTTTTTTTAATTCTATTTATTATAAAAGAGTTAACTTTTTAATCCGGAACACGCTCCCACCTCATTATCTCTCAGCTCACACCTCAAGGCCCACAATAATTCCCACCAGCTGTTTATAATGTAAAAAGCGGGAATATACTAATTGTATTGAAGATGTTATATATTGATATATTATCGTTTTATATTTTTGGCGTTGGTTTAAAAATGAGCGTTAGAAGTGCCGGCATGATTTTATTAGGGATCGTAGCACTTGCAGGATTAGGTTTAAGTGGATACATGTTTGTAAAATATGAATTTTTATCTCCTATAACACCCACAAAAGACTCAGGATTGACCTTGGTGGGATTGTGGGATGACCTTAACCAGAACACAAATTATGCCCCATGAACAATATCGCTGAACATATTAACAAATGCATTAAAATCTTTGTTAATAAAATAGATATCAAACGGATTGTGCCTCTTTAATACAAGCATATAGTATGGTAAAGTTGTTTCCCTTAAGGTGAGTGGTTTGAACAAGAAATAATTTCCCATTTTTCTGACAACTATTTGATCTTCTTGTTGTTCAATTCCCATCTCTTCAAAAACATCATTAAGTGTCAAAAAATAAGCAATTGTGCTACTCAAAAGTTTTTTTGACTCATCATCTTTGAAGCAGGAACCTAAAATAATCGAATTTTTATCGATGATGATTAACCCCTTACAATCTAGTTTTCTCGCAAATTCTTCAATCGTTTTTTGCAATAACTCTGATTTTGGAAATAAATCAAGTAAGATTTTAGACATCGCATTCATGATTGTATATGGATTATATATTGATGTTGTAAAGAATTGAATCTTCTCATATTTCACTGTCTCAGTAATTTCTTTTTTTAACGCAAGTATTTCAGATTGAATTTGATCCTCAACGCTATGGATTAACTTAGGATCACATTTATGAAAGAAAATATTAATAGGGGGTTCAATTTTCAATTCTTTGAATTTAGCAACGACATCAAAAAGGTAACTCAGAGATTCTTTTATACGAGAGGTATCTAATATATCTATAACATAGATTGCGATTTCTGTCTCATCAAAATATTTGTTGGGATTTTTTAGGTAGGAAATAAGATATCTCTTTTGACCTCCTAAATCCCATTCGGTGATTTCCCTTCCCAACAATTTAAAATTGCTTCTTAAAGCACCCCTCGTTGGTTCAATTAAAGCTATTTTTGAGAATTCCCTCTTTAGAGCTGTAATTATACTTGTTTTACCTGCTCCATCCAAACCTGTGAATAAAATCTTATAAGTTTTTTCTTTAGGCTCCCCTTCCTTTTCATAGAATATTAAAGAATCTTCCAATTGATTTACACCTCGATACTTAATTAGCCACGAATTGATAATAGTTCCGCCAAGAATTAAACGGTTAATTTGATATTTAAATTTATGTCAATAGTCGAAGTAATTTTTCTTGGAGTTTAAAAAACGCAATACACCACACCTAACTAGCAATAAACAGCAATAAAAGCGAAATCGTTAACACCAAAAAACTGATTAGCTAATAGCAACACAAAACTCCCGAAACACGAGCAACCCACACAACTCCACGAACCAACAAAATTTAAGGCATATAACACATAGGAAGCCCTCACGGGACCTACAATCCAACTGCGGAATAAATATAATCTAGGCGGATCATTAATTAAAAAATAGAAACAAAACCAAAACCCTAAAAAACACGTACAAAAAACCATATAGCCGATAATTGTTCTCAGCCATATCAAATCACCTCTACTCATAGAATAAAAAGACAAGCAAATATAAAAAAATGTGGAGTAATAACTCAAGAACACACTCCCACCTCATTACTTCTCATCTCACTTCGCAATTACACGCCAATTATTTGTTTAGATATCTTTTAAGTGAGGAGTGTCTATCTCCAGATGAAGAATACCATTATATAAAATAAAGGATATTAATACAAGAGATTGAGTAATGGAAATTTTAAGCTTTTTTTAAAAAAATCAAGATTAAATTATTTACTAAATAATTTTAATTATAAACATAATAGATTTTGAGGTCATAGAAGGATGAATACATATTTAGAGCAATTACGAAAGGATTTTGGCGATTGGGGTAATATTCTTTCAGTGGGAACCCTCTTCACACAAGATCCCTCCCCGTTTAAAAGACTACTCGATATAGGCTTTTCGAAAGAGAATTCTCGTATAATTTTTAGCGTATGTCCTGATGATGTGAATCGATTGCATGAACGGGATACCATCGAGAATAAGTTAAGAGAGAGGTTCGGTGAGGAATTTCATTTAGGAAATCTTGCAGCATATCCGATTGGAGGTATAACCGGAATCTCAGCAGCAAGCCATCATTGTCCTGATTATGTGGAAGGAGAATGTAGACGTTCGGGTAATTTAATATTTTTTATTAGCCCGCATTTAGGGTTAGATTTAGAAAATGAAGTATTGTATGGATATATTCAGAGACCCGGTCAAGTTAAACTTACAACTTCCTGTGGTGCGATGATGGGTTTTCTTAGATCGATACGGTCCGCAGTTACAGTAAATGATCTATATAATTTCAAAAAAGATCCAAATGATCCTACTAACACTATATTGTTCAAGGATTTAATAGATAATTATAAAGAGGAGATCATAGAAAATCTCCATAGCCAAGATATTAACTTGACGATAATTAAATTGGCTAAAATTAATTATGATTTAGTAATGACAAAATTCAAAACTATGATGCAAGCATTCTTAGAAATGGGGAATTTTAAGGGTGAGTTTGCAATCATCGGAGGAATCACAGTCAACACTCAGCACGAGGATTTTTTCATTTTTCGGGATCATTTCTTAAATTCTACTTAATTTTTTGTTTAATTATTTGTCAGAAATATAAAATCCATTTACAATTCTTTAGAAGAACTTCCTAAATTTTCACTAAATTTCCATACAAAAGAGACATTGAATTTACCATTCAATACGAAATTTCATCATTTACGCTAATTAGTGAAACATTACATAACAATATAAAAAAAATAGAATCCAGAACACACGCCCACCACAACTCTGCTCAGCTCACGCCTCAAGTCCGATAATACACCTCACCTATTGACCAACAATTACCCCAAAACAATAATACATCACGCCGAAATAGCAGAGTTGCGAAAACATGCGCAAAATTTTCATCAGCGATGCATGAATTTAAATAGTAGATTGGTGATTAAAAGAAAATAACATTATTGTTTTTCATTATTTCATAAATGTTTAATTCTATTTATTACCTATAAAAAATAAAACGCTAAATGGAGATTAGATCCTTCATGGTGGAAACATTTGCGGATGTAAATGGAATTAAAATATGTTATGAAATACGAGGGAAAGGTGAGCCCGTAATCTTGGTTCACGGATTTGGCAGTAATAAGGAAGGATGGATTGCTCAATTTTATCCTTTATCTGAACATTTTAAGGTGATACGCTTTGATAATAGAAATGGTGGAAAATCGTACCGACCACATATCCCAAATACAGCCGAAATGCTTGCGGATGATGTTAGAGGTTTAATGGATTATTTCCAACTTGAGACATCTCACATAATTGGGTGGTCACTCGGTGGAATTATTGTACAAAACTTTGCAATCAAATATCCAAATCGAATAAAGAAGCTAATATTAATTAATACCGTCATGGGAGCACCAGACAATCAGGGCGTAGAAATGTTGAAAAATAATCATATCAAAACCTTAGAAGCACGGAAAAAAGATCCGGTTCAGGCG
>DATKTW010000012.1:0-2065 GCA_035530895.1 Candidatus Nanopelagicaceae bacterium | reverse complement strand
ATGAAAATAATATGAAAATAATATGTCTATTTGGGTTAAGAAGTTGTAGGTATCCGGGCGAATATGCCCCGGAGTTGCTCGATGCGATTGATGAAATTGGAGATGATGACAATCCTAGTTTTTTGAATGACAGGGAAGATAAATGTCAAAAGTCGGGTGAATTCGCAATTCTAAAACGAATTGATATTAACTTGTCAGACGAACAGTTTGATCTTATTTTTTATAAAAAAAGCACAATTAATGGAAGTATTGTTAAACCCAAGAATACCGAAGTTCCTGAATTGTATATTGGTGTTCAATATGATGTAAATAACGGTTGGATTGTTGAAGTCCCTAAGATATACGAGGATGGAATAGGATATGAAGTAGAGAGTAAATGGGAACTTTATTCTGATGCCCTGGAAGATGCTGAAAGATTTTCTGAAAATACAGGACTTCCGATAAGAAAGCGGAATAAACAAGGTAAAGAAATTGTTGATTTAGTAGCTTAAAATAAAAAACCAAGTAGAGGACGAGGTATATAGTAAAAAATAGGCCTGTGGCATCAGAAGGGTATGTGCCCATGCGGGTGAGCGGGAAAATAATAAAAAATATTATATACTTGAGTGAGCATAATCGTTACGAACCGCTACTTGGTTTATATTAACAATAAAGGAAAGGAATTTATGACAGGCGCATATGTCCGCATAAAACGAGAAGAAAAGTGGATCGTTAGTGAAATTGAATATCTTACTGACGAGGAACTTGAAAAGTTTTTAACCGAAAAGGATTCTAAAAAATGGGCTATTTTCCTGGCCAAGTTTATAAGAGATAACGTATTTGAACAAGTGGAGGAAACAGATGAGCACAGTCACAAACACGACTTATGAGGAGTTGGTAGCATCAGTAATTAAGACTTCGAGGGAAACCATAGAATCAGGGGTTCAACGACAATTACAAGAACACTTAATTAATCAGCTTAGTTATTCAGTAAAAGATGAGCTAAGCAAAATTGCTGCTGACTTTATAGAGAAAGAACTTAAGGAGGACATCCTTGCAGAGATGAGGCGGGCAAAAGAACCCATTCTTTCAGGTATTAGAGAAGGGGTAATACAGGTAGGAGCTAAGTTAGCTGAAACGTTATTTGCCAAGGCTGTTGAAAATCTAACGGGAAATTCCTATAGATCTGAGGAAATTGTCAAAAAACTATTCGATTAGAGGAATTCAAAATGGAGTTCACAAAAGATGTTTTCTCAAAGAAGTGGAAAGTTACACTATGCCATGCGGGAAAACAATGTTGGTGTAGAGAAATTTATACTGTAGATGGCGAGTGTATTATAATGGAAGGCTGTATAAATAAGTTACTCGCCAAATACTTTGTTACTCTGCATAATAAGTTTTTAATAACGAAAAATAAAAAATTAGGAAATATGTGTAAACAATTTTCCCCTAAAGGAAGAAGCTTTGAAGAGAATCTCTCATAATTAAGAGTTTTACTCTTACAGGACTGTTTACAAATCCTAAAGCAACTCGTTCAAAGTTTAATTCTTTGAATCTGTTGGTACTTTATATAAGTAAATATACATTATTTCTAAACAAAAATCAAGTAAAATTTTAACTAATTAGGAGATAAACAATTCTTTCTCCCTCACTTAAAAGTAAGGGTTTCTAGAATTGTGAAAAAAAATAGGATGAATAAAATCAGACGCAAAGTTTTTGAGACCAACTCTTCGTCAACCCATAGTATTTCAATTGACATTAATAATACCGGTTTAATGGAAGTTTTGCCTCCCAATGACGAGGGGAATATTGTTTTAAACGGGGGCGAATTTGGCTGGCACCACGAAACCTTCTACGCTGCCTTAGATAAGGCATCGTATATGGCAATATATGCACAAGAGTGGAGCGGCCCTAATAGAGACCAATTCATAGAAACTTTAAAAAATGTAATAAAGGTACAAACTGGCGCCAAAGATGTGATTTTTAATTTCACAGATGAGTCTTCATATATTGATCATCAGGCGGTAGAAGATCGTGATTATGACTATATGTTTGAAGATGAGAGATTATTGCGACTTTTTATTTT
>DATKTW010000011.1:0-15213 GCA_035530895.1 Candidatus Nanopelagicaceae bacterium | reverse complement strand
TTTTGTGACCAATGAATCGAGTACATGCTGAATACCATTATGATTTAACCCATTATCCTCTTGAAAATTTCTGTTTTTGATGAAAGAAACCAAATCAGGTTTACAGCATACTCTATTTTGATTTAGAAATTCCTCAACGAGAGCTAAAACTTGAGACTCTTCAATCGATAAATCCAAAGAGATAGAAATTGAGGCGACTCCCTTATCTTGAACTTCTCTCTGATGTCCATTCTTAATTAAATCGAATAATTGAACCCCTACTGAGGTTCCAATTAAAAATATAAGAGAAATTGTAATTTTTCGGTTAATCTCTAAATCCAAATTATTAAAAGTACTGCATTCCACATTGAACGGATCAAAATCTTCATTTGATACCCCCGTAATTGAATTCGATGTCCATAAACTTACCATTAATGGGTTAGAATTGAAATATTCTGGATTGTTTTCTTGCTCATTTAATTCCTCTCTTAATTTAAATAATAATATATTTGATACAGAAAGAATTAGCAGCCCCGTGATAATTAGAATAACAACTTTAGTTCTTCGCCCTTTGAGCATTATCTTGATCTCATGATGATGGTATGCTTAAACTTTTACTAACTGCTCTAATAAATATTATGGGGATGATTTTCTTTTGTTTGAATTTTCTTTTATTTGAAATTTGATTCTAAATATTTGATTAACTATGTGAATAAAAAAGTTAAATTTGAAAAAGTAATTCTAAATTATAATTAAATCGTTAACAATAAAATAAAGTGAAAAGGGTTATTATGACAATATTATTAAATCCAAAACAACATAAAAGGTATTATCCGGACGAGAAGTCAAAAGACATTATGCTTAAAACCATAGAATTCTTCGAAAACAAAGGGAAAGCGAAAATTAAAGAGGACGATCGAAAGCGAGTCTGGTATTCTGATTTCCTTGAATTTCAAAAAAAAAATAAGATTTTTGCTCATCTATTGACCCCGTCTCAATACGGAGAAGATGAGAACTATCGATGGGATACGTGGCGAATATGTGAATTTAATGAAATTCTTGGATTTTATGGGTTGAGCTATTGGTATACATGGCAAGTTTCAATCCTGGGACTCGGACCGATTTGGATGAGTAAAAATGAAAAGGCAAAGGAGAAAGCAGCGAAATTACTTAAGGAAGGCGCTATATTTGCGTTTGGATTATCTGAGCAGGGACATGGAGCAGATATTTACGCCACTGAAATGGCATTAACTCCTCAAGAGGATGGTTCATTTAAAGCTAACGGAGAAAAGTATTATATTGGCAATGGCAACGAAGCAGAAATGGTCTCAAACTTTGGTAAATTTGCTGAAAAAGATGGCAAAATCCCTCCCTATGACATGAAAAATAAGGAACAATATGTGTTCTTTGTAGCAAATTATAAACACAAAAACTATGAATTAATAAAAAATGTGTGCGATAGTCAAAATTACGTATCAAATTTTGCACTTCACGATTATCCCATAAACGAGGAAGATATTCTTTCCAAAGGAGAGGAAGCATGGAATTCATCACTTAACACAGTTAATGTGGGGAAATATAACTTAGGATGGGCTTCAATAGGAATTTGCACACACGCATTTTATGAAGCAATTCATCATGCCTCCTATCGAAGGCTCTATAATATGTATGTGACTGATTTTCAGCATGTTAAACAAAATTTTGTTGATGCTTACACTCGTTTAGTTGCTATGAAATTATTTGGACTAAGAACGGCTGATTATATGAGAGTAGCGTCCGACAAAGACCGTCGCTATCTTCTTTATGCTCCCGTTATGAAAATGAAAACAACTACTCAAGGAGAGGAGGTTATCAATCTTCTATGGGATGTGATCGCCGCAAAAGGTTTCGAGAAAGATATGTATTTTGAAATGGCTGCAAAGGATATTCGTGCTTTACCGAAACTTGAAGGTACCGTTCATGTTAATATCGCCCTAATTTTGAAATTTATGGTAAATTTCTTTATGAATCATAAGAAATATGAGGAAATTCCAAAACAGGATCAAGTTAAAGATGATGCTTACCTTTTTAATCAAGGTCCAACTCGTGGGTTGGGAAGAGTTCGTCTTCATGATTGGAAGCCAGCGTTTGAGCAATATAATTTACCCAATGTCAAAATATTTATGGAGCAAATTGAGATGTTTAACCTCATGGGAACAAAGGCTACCCCTAGTACCGAACAACTAAACGATATGGACTTCATGCTTTCAGGGATTGGCGAAATCTTTTCTCTTATTGTATATGCCCATTTAATCATTGAAAACGCTAAAATCTATGATATCGATGAAGATACATTAGACCAAATATTTAATTTTCTAGTAAGAGACTTTTCCAAATACGCATTGAATCTATATAATAAATCTGGTACTACTCCTTTACAGATGGAGTGGTGTTTGGAGATGATTAGGAAACCTAATGTCGATCCTGAGCGGTTTGGTAAAGTGTGGAATCTCGTTCACTCATTAAAGGACGCATATGAAATGAATGAATAATATAAATCCAAATTTATATTTATATTTGGATTTATCGATAATTTTTTTACATAGATTAACGCCTAAACCAGTTTTACGATTTTACGCGTAAGGATCTTCCTTAAAAGTTGTTCGATCAGAATTTGTTGATCTCTCAACGATTAATAATTCTCGATAAAAACAATTGTAAGGATAGAATGTATATTTTTACTTTATTACGAAAGGTTTTTTAAATTAACTGGAGAATCATAACTTAACAATTTATATGGTGTAATGATTGCCAAGATTAGTACATTTTGAACTAAATGTAAAGGATATAGCGGCGCGATATAATTTTTTAGAGGTTCAGATTCTTTCTTACTTTTTTTTGAACTGAATAATTTGACAAGATAGTAAGATTTAAATCATTATCAAGTTTAATCATTAATGCAAAATCTAATTATCAATCAAATTAAAATTACCCAAAGGTGAAAATAATGGTTATGGTTGTATCAACATCTTGGTTTCCAACAAGTAAATCTTCTGAAGTAGGGAAAAAATATCTTGAAATCTTGAAACAATTTCCTCCGGATAAAACGATATCAAAACTTATTGTACCCGTAGGCGTAAGAACAACATCAGAGGGAATGAAGGCCTTTACGATTTCTGAAATAAAAGAAGGGAAATTAAAGGAATTCATGGATCTAGCTTACAAGCAAATACTCATTTACTCTGAAATTGAGGGATATAAAACTGAAATGGAATTTTACATGTCAGGAGCAGAGGCATTACCACTTGTAGGACTTAAAATGCCTGAATTATAGATCAAAAATAATTAATTTTTTTTTTATCTTTTTTTTGATATGAAATTTTAATTTTTAGTTTAGTATGAACCTATACCTGTAATCTTAGATAAGGTAAATAGATTTATTATTATACATGTCCTTTTAACTGTTAGAAATCACAACTTAAAATTAGGCGTCTGTATGAGGCTTCCTAAAAAGCATTTACTAGAAGTAGTGAAGAAAAGGTTAATCGAATTTATTTTAGCGTTTTCAGTTATTTCTATAGTTTTTTTTGGAACCTATATGGTGGTATCAAGATCAGGCACAGGGATACTTTATAAATTGGATGATAATTGGTATATTGATTCTGGTTCTCGCAATAACTATAGTTATTTTTCTTCTATTTTAAGAATTAGGAATCCTGATTCATTTCCACATATTCTAATCCCTTAAAATAACGGAACGAAAGTTCATTATATTCGTTATACCCGCGATCCAATGCTTGCTATTCTTGGCCCCCCCAAGTTGTTACTTTTTTTTATATAGATCTTGTTCCTGTCTTTTTAATTAAACAATCTCTTTTATACATCTGTATCGCTGTTTCTAGTGTTGTCGTGTTCACATACATTTATCTCAATCGAAAAAGGATTCAATTTACGAATAAACTCTTAAGTTAAATAATAGATCAAAATTTTTTGTAGATTAATAAATATCTTCATTGATTTCTAATAATAATAGGACAAACTAAATCATTAAAGTGTAAAAAATGAAATTTATTGATCTTTCAATCCCCATTATAAATCCCGACGAGCTTATATTCGACCCTCCTCTTACACAACCGCATATTGAGTATGGGGATCACGATAGAGGTGCTGAAGAGATGGGTTTTCTCTTTTCACGGTTGAAACCAGAACATCTACCAGATGGTAAAGGGTGGACTACAGAATCTATAACGCTCGGCACTCATTCTGGAACCCACATGGACGCTCCGTGGCATTTTGCTCCTGTTCAAGATAGAGAAATTGGAGAGAAAAAAGCTATGACGATCGACGAGTTTCCATTAGAATGGGGAATTGGTCCGTTAATTGTTCTGGATTGCACAGATTACGAGGAAGGATACGTAATGACTCCTCAAGATATTGACGATAAATTAGAGGATATAGACCATAATATAAAAGAGGGAGAAATTTTATGTGTTCATACAAATGCTCCAGAACACTATGGAACAAAAGAATACATTAATCATGGTGTTGGAGTTGGTAAGGAAGCTACATTATATATAGTTAGACAAGGCGTTCACGTAGTTGGAATCGATGCGTGGTCTTGGGACGCTCCATTTACACTCACAGCAAAAAAATGGAAACAATCAATAAGAGAGAAAAAGCCAGAGACTTCGATAATATGGGAGGGCCACTTCGCAGGGATAGAATTAGGTTATTTTCAGATGGAAAAAATGATAAACTTAGATAAAATTCCGCCTGTTGGCGCTACAATTTATTGTTTTCCAGTTAAAATTGCTAGAGCGAGCGCTGGTTGGGTTAGAGCTGTCGCCACTATTCCGGAGTAAAAAAGTGAAAATAAAATGAGTATTATAGCTTAGTATATAGAATTTTACCGAAGTTTTTCTCTGTTTTTATTACATTTATAAACCCTCTAAGCGATAATTATTTTTAATAATACATAATAATTCGGTAAAAATAAATATCATAAAAACTGTTGATGAAAATAGTTGATAAAAAAATCGAGCAGAAAAAGAAACTTGATGAAGCAGAAGAATTTTATCAAAAAGGTTTAGTCTACGGTAAGGATTCTGATGCTGACAGAGCGATTGAGTGTTGGCAAAAGACTGTGGAGCTGAATCCTGATCACTTTGAAGGATGGTACAATTTGGGTAATGCTTACGACATAGGAAAGGGGGATTTAGAGAAAGCACTTGAGTGCTGGAATAAAGCGTTGGAACTTAGACCAGATGATGTTGATGTTTTATACAATATGGGAAACGCCTATAGAGAACATAAAGACTACGACAAAGCAATTGAGAGCTATAAAAAGGTAGTAGAATCAAATTCAAAGGATCACGAGGGTTGGAATAATATGGCAAATGCATATCGTGGAAAAGGTGATAATGCTCAAGCGATCGAGTGTTGGAAGAAAGCTCTGGAAATTAAACCCGATAAATATGAAACATGGTACAATTTAGGGATTATGTATAAAGAATTAGGAGAATTTTATTTGGCGATAGAGTGTTGCCAAAAAATCCAAGAGAGATATCCAGACTCCCACGAAGTGAAACGCTTACTAGACGCAATTAATGAAGAAAAAGGTAGAACTTGAAATAACTTAAAAAAGAAAAAAGAAATGATAATTATTTAATCTTTAAAAATACTTTCTACTAATTTATTGTCCTCTTTGAAATAAATTAACGCTCCGCTCCAATCTGCTAAGACATCTGCGTATTTAGTTTCAAATGAGTTTACTAACTCTTTTAAAGAAGAACGTACCTCAGTCGTTTGTTTCCCCTTGATAAATAAAGCTCCAAAAATGCGCTTTCCATATTCGATTAAAATAGTAATATCGCCGTGGTCAATTGTTTTTAACAGTTCTTGAGACTTAGTAGTTTCTTTAATAAAGGACGTTATTGCTGAAAACATTCCCGAAACTATACCAGGATCGTGATTGTAGTCCTCCGCAAAGTTATAATCAAAAATTCCTCTACCATCGTCGTATATAATGTATAGCCCTTGCTTTTCAGCTTTTTCAAAGATGTAACTGAACTCTTGTTTTAAAACATCAATGTAATTATTGTTGTACAAGTATTTGAGCGTAAAGTAAAATCGCTCCATCTCCTTTTCGTCAGTAGGTTTAAGATCTTCTAACATTTTTTCAGTTTCAACAGATGTTAATAAGGATTTTACTTCGTCTCGTTCTAGAGTTAGATTCTTAAGTCCAATATCTTCACTTCTGGTTATTAAATAACGAATTTTACCATTCGAATAATCTTCGTAGCTTGGGAATTCAGTTATAGACGTGAATATAACCTTTTCTAAGTGTTTTTCGTCAACACCCACATTTGTTACTCTAAAGTTCTTTTTTATATAGTATATCAGTAAGCTCCAGAAGATAATATTGAATATATACTGTGTTGTTTGGTAAGGAATGGCAAGATAATACAAGGGTCCAGTTAAATCCGCGTTGAATCCCGCAGTTCTTAAAGTGTAAAAATTGAACCCAAAAATCGAAGTATAACTTGATTGTCCAGTTATCCAATATGTATCTGGTGCGAAATTTATCATCCCATTTGCACCAAGTATCACGAACAATATCGAAAGCAGGATTAAAATAGGTAGAAAGGTGATGATCCCTAAAAACATGCTTTTCGTAAACCTAAGAGTAAGATTAAGAAAGATTACAGCGATGATTAACGAAACCACAATTAATGCTACGAAATTGAAAATATTCATTAAATCGAATCCCAAACTTTCGTATAAATAGACTGAACCGCTTGCGGTAAAATTAGCCGAATTAATTATGTTTGTTCTGTTTACTGGGCCGCCAAATATTAAGAGAAAAGCTGAGCCAAATACTACATTATTTAATATGAAAAAAATGAAAAAAGCTAAACAACTGAAAACGATCCCATAATAAACATTAGTAATATTCATTCTTTTCTTGCTTTCCTTTCTATTTTTCCACCAATTGATTATTTTTATGAATATTATTAGCGATATTGGTTCAAAAATTTTCAGGAATAAAATAAAAATAAACGACGCCATAAAAAAATATGCAAAGAAATATATGATCAATCCAATTGAACCAATATCTTCTACGAGGAACAGAATGATGGATAAAATGGATATCGGTGCACCAACTGTGTATAAACTCTTATAAGTTTGCTCTCTGATATTTTCTCCGAAGTATCGTCCTCTTAATGCGATCTGGGAACTTAGCAATATTTCTAAACTAAAAATGAAAGTCGCGAGGTACACAAATAAGATTTCAATAAACCAACCCAAAGCGTTAGCGTCATCAGCTATAGATGCCGATTGAACTCCTGTAATTTTAAGGAGAACTTGTAATAAATATAAAGAAATAGGCAAAAGCACGATAAGGAGCTTTAAGATATCTTTTTCTCTTGACCAGTCACCTTTAAACAGATCTGTTCTAATTCTCTTGTAAGGACTCTCGATTATCTGATATGTTAAGCCTTTCAATTTTTCGCTTTTCGTTCCGACTTCTTTCTTTATACGGTTCCTTACATAGATAATTGAAATAAAGGGCGCTACAAAGAATATGAATGGAAGTGTTACAAGAGGGTAGTAAGCAAATAATGCGATTAAAGAACCAACGTGAGCGATTATGTATCCTATTCCTAGACCTATATTACCTACATCGCCAGCTTGCAATTCTAATTCTAATGGAGGGGTTCCTACTTGAAATATTATTGGAAGGACCCAGTAAACTAGGTAAAAAATCATGATCCCTAGTATTATTCTAAAATATATTTTCCCTGCAAGCTTTTTTCGTATGAAAAAATATGGGATAACGAGTATAATTATAGGAATAGCATTAAGTAAGAACATTGCAACTATTTCAACTAAGTTCATTTCAATTCTCAAACCTTTTTTTTTTTTAATTTGGAATTATTTTTTAATATTAGTATGCAAATATTAATATAAGAGTTTAGTCATTCTAACATTTCCAATTTTTATAATATGCCAGAGAAAAAAATAGGTATTATTCTTGACGATGATTTTGGGTCCAAACACATTCCTCCATACCCTAAACCTTCTTTTATATCGTTTGAACATCCCGTTAGAATTAACTGTATTTTGAATCATCTTGAAAGAAATGGAATTTTTAAAGATAATCGCGTAGTAAAAGTTAAACCAAAAAAAATTGATGATGCGATTTTAGAACTAGCTCATTCGAAATATCATATAGAAACAATAAAAAAAATATCTGACGTAGGTGGCGGGTTACTCGATGAAGAGGTGTTTGTTACTGAGGATACATTCGATTTAGCTAAAAAAGCAGTTGGTGGTGCTATAGAAGCTATTGAAGGAGTAGTAAAGAACCGTTTTACTCAGTCATTTGCTATAATCAGACCTCCAGGACATCATGCCCATAGAGAAAAATCATCAGGACTCTGCATTTTTAACAATATTGCTAATTCAATTCTATATTTGCGCAAAAAGTTAAGTTTTAGCGAGAAAATTGCAATAATTGACATAGATGACCATTTCGGAGATGGTTTAGCTCAATATTTCTATGACGATCCCTCCGTTCTTTACTTTTCTATACACGAGTTTGACTTTACTGAAGGAGATTTAGGAATGATTGACGAACTTGGAATGGATGAAGGAATTGGTAAAAATATTAATTTTCCCGTGCCAGAAGGAATAACTAATGCAGATTTTTATTATTGTCTTGACTTGTTAGACCCAATACTCAGTGAATTCCAGCCCGCTCTTATCGTTGTTGCTACGGGATTTGATATGTATTACGCCGATCCTATTGGTAATTGCTCGTTAACCAGTATTGCTTACAACAAATTTGCGGATAAAATTTTAAAAATTGCTGAAAATGTATGTGAAGGTAAAATTTCTTTCATATTAGAAGGAGGTTATGACATAATTGGATTACCATTTTGTGTTGAAGCTATAATTAAAGCTTTATTAAAGGAAAAGTACGAACCTCCTGACTATGAGAAAAATCTATCATTTTTAGACGATTCTAAGAGGAAGGAGATAGATAAAATTAAAACCTTTCTTAAAAACTTGTTAAATCCTTATTGGACCAAAATAAAGATTTAAAAAAAAAATTAGATGTGTTAGCTCTGTAAGTCTGGATAATTCTTTGAATCTATTTTGAGGATTGCAATTCTAATCAATTCTATCTTTTTTATGGGTTTTATATATCAGCCATATTGAGACAACCAACAATATTGCACTTGTCGCATTTAAACTCACAAGAACGAGATATACAGTCATAACTATTAGCATCACTAAACCCATAGGAAAACCTAATTCTACCTGCAATCGATAATTCAAATATGGATATTGAATGAAAATATAAATAATTTCTGAAGCTAATGAAATGATTGAAGAGAGCATAAGTGTAATTCCATAACTATATGAATTTCTCTTACATATTAAGATCGCAAAAACCAGTAGTACAATATTGAAAGTAATACTTAGTACGTTCGGTACATAGGTTAAAGTATATGAGATTAAGACCTCATCTATTTGATTTAGCATTTTTTTCTCTCTTTTGTCAATTTTTTTTTATATAATTTATGAATCAATATTTATTATTAAAGATTTATTATTAGAGATTTATTTTCAGACTAGTTAATTATGAGGATAACATAGTCAATTCTATAAAAAAAGGATAAAAAAATTTATACTAGATTTTGTAGTTTCAATGCGTAAGATTGAACGGTAAATAAGGCGTCTCGGGGTCCGGCTTGAGGATTAATATAACAAATTAACGCACCCGTTCCACCTATTGGAATTGGTGATATAATAACATGACCTTTTCCCGCAATACTGGTTCCGATCTTTCTTTCTTCAGTATTTTCGACCATCATAAATTTAATTCCTTGTATTGTTAGGCTTGTCATACCCCGTTGTCCCAATTCTAATTTGGCTCCGAGTAATTCGTTAATCGTTTCTAAATCGTTGCTAAGATTCCAATTTTCAGTTTGTGTGATAAGCGTGCCAGATTTATTGATAATTGCTACTCCAAAAATATTTTCTTCTTCAGAGAGGAGATCATCTATAATTGATTCAATTTCTACAGACATGATACCCAAAATTAAAATAATATTCTTATTATATAACTATACAAACAATTCATATAAAAAATTAATTTTTAGCAAACGGTGAAATTTATGGCTTTTAGAATGTGGAAAAAAGCGGTTCTAATGACTCTGAGAGAAAAGAAATTATTTTCTGTTTTTACGCTTATTTATACTTCTTTGATTTTCATTACGAGTTTATTTTGGGAATTGGCTATTACAGGTGAAATTGGTGAAATTGCGGGATACTTTGTATTGATTTTTTTTGGAACAAGTCTGTTTTTATCATTACTTTACGCGTGGATTATCGTGTCTCGAAATAGGAGAACCTGGGCAACATTAAAATGCATTGGCTATACAAACAAAAATATCAATTCATTAGTTACAGGTAAAATCCTATTTACGACATTAATGGGATTTATCATAGTTATTGAAGTCTTGTTTCACTATACTGCAGTAGTTGGTTATCTTCAATCTGCTGCTATATCAGTATCTCTCCCATTGACGCTAATTGGGTTAATTCCTGTAATTTTAACGAGTTTTATATTTATCGTAGTTCAAATGGTAGCAATTGTTTTAGCGAATCGGAAAATCTTGAAAGTAAGGCCAATAATTGCATTAAAAAAAGTAGGTGAATGAGGAGGATTAAAAAATGCCAGTAGATAAAGATACCATGATTGAAGCAATCGATGTTAATAAAGAATATAGAAGATCTGGAGCAATAATTAGAGCTTTAGCTGATGTAAGCCTTACTATTAAAGCAGGTGAATTTGTATTAGTTCAGGGTCCAACGGGATGTGGTAAAAGTACGCTCCTTAATGTTTTAAGCGGAATCGACATACCTGATTCTGGAAAAATAATATTTGATGGAGAAAATATAGCGAGGGCTACAGAAGATAGGTTAAGCCGGATAAGGAGACAAAAAATCGGTTTTGTTTTTCAAGATTTTAACTTAATACCTACTCTAACAGCAATTGAAAACGTTGAAGCCCTCTTATGGCCAACAGTTTTACGAGAAAAAGAAATTGAAAACCGGGCGATAGCTGCGTTAAGAGACGTGAACTTACTTGAAAGAAAAGATCATTATCCAGTTCAGATGTCTGGTGGCGAGAAACAAAGGTGTGGTCTCGCTAGAGCCATTATCCATCGACCCAGAGTACTTTTAGCTGACGAACCTACGGGAAATCTCGATCCGGAATCAGAAAAGCAAGTAATGGACCTGTTAAAGAATATCAATAAAGATATGGAAACTACTGTAATAGTTGTAACCCATAGAGGTTCCTTAGCTTCCTATGCTGATAAAGTTGTTAAAATGGAAAAAGGAGCAATTATCAACATTAAATAACTAATTTTATTTAACTTTTTTTATCTCAAATTTTATTTATATCACCCAGAGATCATCCCAATTTTAAAATCATTGACCTTGTGTTTCTCCCTTTCTAAAAGAGTTCAGAACTTTCAAAATAGACATAAAATATTGTGTAGATTTTCTATAAAAATGATAAAAACAAAATTTTAAATAATCGAAGCATGTTTCAAATAATAAGTATGTAATATAATTAAATCAAATAAAATTGAATTAAGAATTCGAGGAAATTTCACATGGGATTTGGACGTGTACTTTGGACCGGAATCGTAGGAATGATATTTCTTTTATTAACATCCTGGATTAGTTTTCAATTCTTAGACCTAACTGCAAGCGTTACAGGAGATTTAATCGTAAATTTAAATGTCGCCCTAAGTTCTTTAGGGTCAATCTTGCCAGGAATTGGCGGTATTCTTGGTATTCTCGCGGGAGCATTTTTGGGGCTCATATTAATCCTAATATTTCCTATTCATTGGTGCTTAATTTATCGCCCCGATGACGTATTGTTGTTAATCTCCGTTACATTGCCTTGGATATTAGCTTGTTCGATGATATGCGGTATAAACGCTAAAACGCCAGGTAAAGGCATTCGAACATGTCTTGCTATTGGAATTGGGTATTTAATCATTGCTTTACTATTATATTTCTTATTACCTATGATCCCTGTTATCGGCCCTATCATTGGGGGGATAATTAACGGGATAACAATGGGTTTAACTGATTTACCCTATGTTTTGGCCGTATCTACAGCTATATTAGAAGGTTGTCTTGTAGGCGCTGTTTTTGGTGGATTTATTGGCAGTTTGAAGTATAAACCAACCGGAGCTGGAAGTAAACAAAAAAATAAGAAATCCAAAGCAAAAGTAGAAGATGATAAAGAACCCTCTTTAGATAGTACTCTTTGCACTAACTGTGGAGCTAAACTGGTTGCGGATAATGATTTTTGTACTAATTGTGGTATGAAAATGTAAAACAATTAGGAAGCAGAAGAAAAAGAGCTTTTAACTTTTTTATTTTTTATTTTTTTTTAATCACTAAATAAGGTAAATTCCTTAAAGGTAAGTATATAAAACGGAGATTTTAAAATATCATATCATCATTATATATATAGTTATTAAAAGCGGATAAGTGTATGTGATCGATGACGAAAACTGTTAAGGGAATATTAATCCCTCGTTTAATTGTTTTGCTTGCTATTTTTTTAGTACCATTGAGTATTTTTTTTATATTTTCATTAGTTGATTTTAATTTATGGTATTCTAACGATGCGAGTTTGAATTTTTTCGTCATAAAAATTCTAAGTCCTATTGTTTATAGTGTATCTTGGTTATTTTTCCTAATATTATTTGCGAATCGATTTGCTAACACAATGGAATCTTTTGACGATAAAATAAGTGTTGTCCCTTCAAGGTTAAAGTTTTTTTATGGATTAAACGCGATTTATATTCTCTTTATATTTGTCTTTCCAATCATAACCCCAGTAATTTCTATTTTAAGTTTTGCTTCTTTTGCATGGCGCTTAACAACTTTTAGAAAAGAGAGTTGGGAAGAAGATACAAAAACCTCCTTTTTAACAAAGCTTGTAATGGTCTTAGCGTCTCTAATCCCGATCTTCTGTACTGTGAGTATAATACCTGAATTTTTAGAACTACCTATTTTCTTATGGAATAACATTTGGCTCAACATCATTGATTATCTTTTTAAAATATCTTATTCCCTATTCACAGCCTTATCAATCGGCTCTCTTATTATTTTGTGTTCTAATTCAGGTATTAGCGAGTACGAGCAATTATTTACAGACACCACTCAAAAAAAGAGTTTTACAAATGTGAAGGTTTTAGTGGTATTTCTTTTCGGATTTTTTTTTTATTTGGATTATTATAACTATCCCATCATTGACCTTATCTACACTGCGGGTTTAGTAATCGTAATCCTTACTTACCTCATTAATCTTATAAGGGGTAGATCGAAGTATGGCAGTTTTAAAAGCTATTTTCTAGGGTATTTAATCGCAGCGGTGTTTATTGGTTCAAATGTGATTTTAACAACTGACGAAATCTCAGGATTTTTGAGGTTCTCGAGTTTATTGATTTCAGCGATATTATACATATTCGTGTTATTTTACACTTTCATTACTTTAGATGAATAAATTTTAATTATTACATCTATTTTCAACTTTTCTTGTTTTTTACTCCGTTTAATTATCATATGTAGAGAATTTATTAAGGACAATAAATTTAAGTATTAGATTAAATCGACCATGCATTAAATTAAAAGAAATATCAAAACTAAGAATTAATTTAACCGAAACAATTTATGATACTGAAATCACGAGATTTAGTTAAGAACAAACTCTTAGTTTTAAATTTTCTATTGAATTAGAATATAAACAATTAAAAACAAAAAGTCTATTCTTATTTTAATTAACTAAATTTAAAAAAAATAATGTGATCATAAATAATGAAAAAAATATGCACAAAAAGCTTAATGGTTATAACATTAGTGGTAGCTTCTTTTACAGCCACGCCAATGATGGTAGCTGGCTACGATTACGACAATGATTATACTTACGACCAAATGGGAATCACAGATCCATCTGCTCTTATCGGGGGTTTTGGAAGCATTTTAGGAGGTGTGTTTAGAGGGATAGGTCCCGGGGGTGATGTTTTAGCAACAGTATTTGAAATGTTGTTTATGCAGACATTAACGAATTTTAGTGGTAAAGAGATATTACCCGGCGTTTATGCCATAAGCGCAACTCAAGAAAATACTTATTCTGATTTAAGAGATTTCAGCACTCCAAGGAATCAAACTTATATGGTTCCTTTTGATTATATCGAAGGAACTTATAATATAAGTAAATATGGGTATGCGTACTGCGAAGTTGCAACATCTGGAACATATCAATATAACCTAACAGTAGGTGCTGGAGTTACTTTGGTGATATGGGATAAGGATGGATCTTTTGTTAATGCCGTAAAAAAAATCATTGATTTTTTTACTGAAATTCAACCTTACCTTGGGGGTCTTTCATCTTCAAGTACCGAATCTCCTCGTACGTCTAGCATTGGTGGTATTCCAGAAGAATTAATTCAAAAGGGCGTTGAGTTGATTACTTGGTTCTTAATTCATATTAACGACATTTTTACGGGTGAGGAATTATTTGTATTAAATCCAATCACTTGGCAGAAATTAGTTATTCAAACAGACTCAGGATTTAGTATTAGTAAAACTTGGAAAGTTACGGGAAATGACGAAATTTTAGATGAGTATGATGTAACTCTAGAAACAGCTATTCCGGAGGGACTTGCTATATTAAATTCATGGAATATCACTGCTCAAGCGAAACAAGATAGTTATATGGAATGGTTATTTACCGAACTTGAAGTTGTTGCTAATATCAAGAAGGAATTTACCTCATTTACTTTCGATTTATTCCAATTATGGGTTAAAAATTTCGAAATACATATTGATGTGGGCGAGATTTTGAGTTTAGTAAGTGGTGGTGGAGGAGGTTCAATTAATCCTGCTGCAATCTTTCAGGGTTTAGATATTGAATTTTTCTTATTCACTCATCACTTAACAGGAGCGTTCTTATACAATGACAGTAACTCTGATAAAAAACTCTCAGCTAATTACGTACAAGTTAATAATTCTATTGGTGATCCAGTTTTAGTAGACGGACATCCTGTTGAGGTTCCGCACAGTTCAGAGCTAACCCATAAAATAATGTTAGGAACAGTTAACGATTTCGATTTTGCCCTACCTGCTCAAGATGGCAATAAAATTTCATGG
>DATKTW010000010.1:0-40425 GCA_035530895.1 Candidatus Nanopelagicaceae bacterium | reverse complement strand
ATACGCTAACTGACATTTTTTTTATTACTCTTACGATATATGCTCTTTATGTAAGTCAGAAACCCCCCGATTTCGAACATATGTACGGGCACTCCAAAATTGACTCTTTAGGAGGATTGGTTCAGGGTGTTATTTTAATCAATATATATTGTATTCTTGTTTTTATAGCAATTCAAACCATCTTAACAAGCTCTTTTAGAATTATCAATCCCGATTTGGGATTAATTATTCTAATTATTTCATTTATTATTAATTTAGTATTTTCTAGAATATTAATATGGCAAGGAAAGAGACAAAATAGTTTATCCCTTAAAATTCAAGGTTTAAATTTGTTCCAAGACTCTCTTAGAGCACTCATAGTTATAATTAATTTTGTTATCGCTTTATTTTTTAGCATTCAATTTTTAGATCCCTATTTTAGTATTACTCTTTCTATATTGATAATTATAACTTCATTCATGCTTTCTAAAGAAGGAATTAAAGATTTAATCGATGTAAACCCAGTAAACTCACTTATTATTGAGGAAATAAAGCTGAGTATATTTAATCTTGATCATGTAAACGGTGTTGAGGAATTAAAAGTTAGATTTAGTGGTAAGACTCTATTTTTAGAAATTCGACTAGCTGTTGAGGATCATATATCTGTAGTACATGCGAATGATATTACGAAAGCGATTCGAGCTTTGAGCAAAAAATTTTTTCCGTCCTACAATGTAGAGACATTAGTTGAAATGAATCCTTTAAGTGGAGAATCTTCGCTCGGAGAAAAGATTGTCAACTTGCTTTATACTATGAAAAGTGAATTTAAAGAGATATCAGATTTTAAAGATTTGAATGTGTTTAGAATTGAAAACAATTACTTCTTGTCATTAGCTATAGTTGTCGATGATAGTTTATCTTTAGAGGAGGCTCACGAATTAAGCAGTCTGTTTGAAAAACAGTTACAAAAGCAAATCCCATTTATCTCGCGAATTATTACTCATATAGAATCCCAAAACATGCTGAAAGAATCTCTAACAGATCATCTAGTTTGCACACCTATTGAGCCTAAAAGGAAGAAAGAAATTCAAGCTTCCCTAGAGACCCTTTTGAAATCGATTCCAGAGGTTAAAGGATATCATGGTTTGGAATTTTGGGCTGCATTGGATTTTTGTGTGCTCGAACTTCATGTTTTTTTTAACGGCGCTCTTAATATAACGCGAGTTCATACTTTGATAACAGAAGTAGAGCAACGAATAAAAAATACTCTGAATATTGAAAATTTAACAGAAGTAATTCTTCATTCTGAACCCTTAGAAGGACGAACTGAGGGAATTATATTCTAGTAATTAAAACGGAAAATTGTAGTTAAACAATTTTAATTCTTTCTGCATGGTTTTAATATCTTCTTGCAAACTTTTATTAATTGGAATACCTTGGTTTTTCCGTTCTTTTTCAAATAAATATTCCTTTTCTCCAGCGGTATATATTCGCGACTTTCCAGAAACTTTCTTAGAGTTTCTAAGGTTCCTCATGATAGTACCTGTAGTTCGCTTAAACCGTCTTAAAGGGGTAAAATGATTTATATTTATCGCTAAAAAGAAATGCCCGACTTTCAAACGCTTTTGATTGTCTTCAATAACTCCTGCCGTACCTTTTAGGAAAATCCCGTCTTGCAAAGCTGATGATAAAATCTCTACAAATGTAGCATAGCCAAAACCTTTATAACCAGATGTTCCTTCACCTAATCCCCCTAATGGTAAAAGAGCAGCAGTCCTTTCTTCTAAATTTTTAAGGGTTTCGTGAGGATCATTCTGTGATCTCCCATTTTTAGTAATTACTAGACCGTTGGGGAGCGGTTGGTGTATTCTATCATACACTTCTACCTTACCTCTTTGAATAATTGAGGTAGCGCAATCAATTAAAAAAGGAAAATTTTCATCTGTGGGTGCGCCTGCAGTTAATGGATTTGTTCCCAACATTGGTTCTACACCAAATGTTGGAGGAACTGCCGGTCTAGCATTCGTAGTGGTAATCCCTATCATACCCTCGTTTATCGCCATAAGCGAATAATATCCAGCAATTCCGAAATGTGTTGAATTTCTCACTGCTACAGCCCCAAGACCATATTTTTTAGCCTTCTGAATAGCTAATTTCATAGCCTTATAACCTATTACAGGCCCCAATCCACAGCCACCATCAATAACAGCTGTAGTGGGGCCTTTTTTAACGATCTTTATTTTAGTGTCTGTATTATATATTCCTTCTTTAATCCTATCGTAATACATCTTACATCTTTGAATGCCGTGTGAATCTATACCTCGTAAATCTGACGTAATCAAAACATCAGCAATGATATCGGCGTCGTTTCTCTTCACATTAAGACCAATAAACACATCTCTAATGAAATTCTTAAGGGTTCTAAAATCTATATATACCACATCTTTAGAATTAGATACGACATCAACTTTTGTACTTGTCATGAAGATCACTTTGAATGCAATAGAAGTTATTTATCTAGAAGACTATTTAATAAAAATCATATCTAATATAAGTTGAAAGTTCGTATTTACAGCTCTAAACTTATTAATTCTTTGCTCTTTTCTTAATAAAAATTAAAAAAAGAGAACATTTTTTAAAAAAGAGATTTATATTTATCCAAATTGAGTTCTTCTCGCATAATTTTTATATCTTCTTGTAAACTTTTATTAAGAGGTATTCCCATTTTTCCTCTTCTTGTCATAGCATCATATTCCTTTTCGCCTGCTGTGTAAATTCGGTCTGCTCCGGGTTCTTTCTTTGAAGATCGAAGACCTCTCATGATGTTTCCTGCTGTCTTTTTAAAAACTTCAAGAGGGAGAAAACTCTCAATATTAATTGCTAAAAAGAAATGCCCCACTTTTAATCTTTTTTGACCATTTTCTACGATCCCTACTGTATCTTTAAGGTATATTCCATCTTGTAAGGCTGCTGATAATAATTCAACCAATGTGGCGTAACCATAACCTTTATACCCAGAAGTTTCTTCTCCCTTACCACCTAAAGGCAGTAAAGCAGCTTTACCTTTACCCATATTTTCCAATATTGTAGCAGGGTCAGTTTCTGTCTTTCCCTCATCCGTTATTACAACCCCATCAGGCAAAGGTTTATTTATTCTATTATATAACTCTACTTTACCCCTTTGAACAATAGTAGTAGCACAATCAATTAAAAAGGGGAACTCTTCGTCCGTTGGTGCGCCCGCAGTTAAAGGGTTTGTGCCAAGCATCGGTTCGACTCCAAAAGTAGGTGGCATGGAGGGTCGAGCGTTAGTTACTGCAAAACCAATCATCCCCTCCTTTATTGCCATGAGCGAATAGTAGCCCGCAATGCCAAAATGAGTTGAATTTCTGACTGCTACAGAGCCTAGTCCATACATTTTCGCTTTTTCAATTGCTTTTTTCATAGCTTTATAAGCAATAACATGTCCCATTCCACAATTTCCATCCCAAAGAGCAGTCGTTGGACCATCCTTAATGATATCGATTTTTGTATCTACCTCATAGATACCCGCCTTTATTCTATCGAAATACATCTTACAGCGCTGTATTCCATGAGTATCAATCCCTCGAATATCAGAAGCAATTAATACTTTAGCAATAATGTGAGCGTCGTCTTTAGGCACCCCAAGCCCAATAAAAACATCTCTCATAAAACTTTCAAGTGTTTCTGCGTCGAGATATATAATATTTTCAGACATAGTAATCCCTTAAAATTTACTATTAATTCATTATTTTATGATAATTGAAGTATATTTTAGCTTATTTTTGGTTTTACATAAAGTTTAACTTAATATTACTTCCATGTTATGCAGTTTTTTGAAATTCGATTAATATTCTTTTAGTATGATATTAAATGATATGAGAATGAAAGTAGAAGGTAAATTTTTCAAAGAAGTAACTATTGAAGACGATGGAGACAATATAACTTATGTCTTTCCAGATACTGAAGAATTTTTATCGATATTACGACGTAAAATCAATAAAGAATTAACCCTAGATTAATCCCTTAAGCTTTATCTCTCTTATTTTCAATAGTCCATCAAGTTTTTATTAATGCATTCATTGTATTTCTTGGAACATTAGGCCCGTTCTGCAATCCTATATTGGATGAAGCGTAAAATGGTCTTTAGCGCAAATTGCCTAGATTCAGGTTTCATGAGGAATATTATCCAATTTTATGTTCCGTCGAAGCGATCCCCATAATGGTGGGTGCCAGAGTAGTGCCTTTCGTAGGAAAGGCATAAGCTCGTAATAACAAACCCGATCAGGCCAGGGATGGAGCAATCGTAAGTTTAGGTGTTCACGCTTTATGGTAAGGTCGGGGAGGAGCATATTATCTGGTCATAGTATTTGAATTGGAATCGAGATTTAGGTTTTTTATAATTCTTGTTCTAAAGTAAAACGTAGAAGACGATCTTTGTCTTCTTCCGCATATTCTATCCCAATTCTCTTACCTAATGTAATTTTTTTATCTCCAATATTTTTCCCTTGAGCAAAATAGAGTTTTGAGCTTTCCGCGCAGGAGTCTTTACGGTTATATTTTTCTTTAGTTATATTCAATGCCATGCACAACTTGCTTGGTCCATCAGCCAAATTCTTATAATTCCTTCCGATTTTTACCGTTCTGTTTTCTTTCATTAATTCAATTCCCCCAATTGGGAACAATTTTCTTATGAAAATAGCACATGGTATCCCTTCTGGTTCAGTAATAACATTAAGACAGAAATACGTACCATAGATGTAATAAACATAAAGAGTACCTGGTTTCATAAACATTACTTTAGTTTTTTCTGTTTTTTTGTAATTAAATGCGTGGCAGGCTTTATCGTTTGGACCTAAATAAGCTTCGACTTCTACTATTTTTCCTATCATATCTCCTTTCTCAGTTTTCTTTATTAGGTATCTACCTAAGAGATCCTTACCTACTTCGACCGTATCTCTTGAAAAGAAGTTTGTTGTTAGTCTTTTAAGTTCGCTCAAAACGAAATCAGCCCTACAAATTTGTAAAATTAAACTTTTATATTTTAAAGACCTTTTTAATGTAATATAGGATTTTAATAAAAGATTATTAACTTGAGATTTAATGAATGCTCCAGAAAGAGTTTTAACTACTATTGAGCATAAAGAGCCGGATAAAGTTCCCGCTTTTGAAAGTGCGTTTACAAACAATACTATAATAAAACATTATGGTGTAAACCCTAGTGGAGGTCGTGGATATAAAAACATATATAACTTTTTTAGTAAAGCAGGAATAGATTTAGTCACTAGTTTTGTAAGTGTATTTCCCCGGAAAATGTTTAGGGGAGGATATATCGATGAGTATGGTAGAGTAATGAAATTTCAATATGCTGAAGACAAAACTATGATCTTAGCTTACCACGGAGGGCACTTCAAGTCGTTTGAGGACTACGAAAGTTGGGAACAGCCAGATCCAAATTTACAAACTCGAATGGATCAATTTCTATCAGGAAGAAGTGTTCAAAAAGAAATGGATGACGCAGTTTTTTCTATCCCTTCAACTGGCGCTCTTATGGAATGTGCTTGGGAAGGTTTTGGAATTGAAACATTTTCAAGAATCTTAGGCAACGAGAAGCAAATGAAGAGGATTTTTGACGACAGAGGGACCTTCACAGTAGAGCTAGTGAAAATCTTAGCGGAAAACGATGCCAAAATGGTGTTACTATGGGATGATTACGGATTTAAAAACGGACTATTCATGAGACCAAGCTTATATCGAAAACATATATTTCCATGGTTAAAACAAATATGTGATACAGCTCATAAGCATAATTGCAAAATACTTCTACATTCAGATGGGGATCTTTTAGAAATTTTTGAAGACATTATAAGCTGCGGAGTGGATGCAATGCATCCCATTGAATCTACAACCGCTAACCCAGAATATGACATATTTAAGTTAAATGAAAAATTTGGCGATAAAATTACCTTTGTGGGTAATTTAAGCCCTGTCATGTTAGCTGTAGGAGAGATTTCTGAGATTGAAGATTATTCCAAAAGACTACTACGGGAATTAGCACCCAGAGGGGGCTATATCTTTAGTTCAGGGCATAGCATACATCCCGCAGTTACACTCGACAGATTTGAAGCTATGCAAAATATTAAGAGAAAATACGGGACTTATCCTATAAATATTCCTGATTAATATCTTTTAATTCATTTTTTAAGAAAGCTTCTAAATTCGCATTACAAGCTACAAAGGGAAATTTTAAGGTTATGGATAGTTTTTGATCAATTTCGCTTCCATCAAGAGAGAAAAATTGACCATTTGCTTCTTTGAGTATTAGAAGGCCAGCAGCAACATCAACTAACCTATTAGATTCTCGTAAATTAATAAAAGCTTCTATACTGCCCTTAGCAATTTGGCATAAGGTTAAAGCACAACTCCCTAGTATTCTAATACGATGGAATCGTTCAATAATTGGTTTTAAACTCTCGATATATGTAAAAGCGTTTTTCTTTGGAAGATTCAGCTCAAAAATGCAATTATCTGAAAGGTCCAGATTTGAAACGCGAATTTTCTTACCGTTTAGATAAGCACCTTCTCCTTTAACAGCCCAATAAATGTCTTTTGAAACTAAATCTAATACCACAGCTTTTTTTATGTCCTTTATACTCTTACCTATCGCATAGGCGATTGAAACTGAACAATAAGGAATTCCTCGTACAGCGTTGTTGGAACCATCAACGGGATCAATAATAAGAATATTATGGTTATTAATCGCTTTATCTCTATTTCCGATGTATTTTTCTCCAATTTCTTCACTAATAAGCAAAGTATTTACTTTTTCACTCTTTAAAGCGTCTATAATGATTTTTTCTGCAAGTAAGTCTATTTGCATGGAGATATCACCTCCTGCGCCTCTCTGAGATTTTTCTGCGGCTAAACTAGATCCTAAAATAGGGTGAATTACATCATATACATTTAACGCAATTTTCTTTAACAGGTTAATAGAGAGTTCCATAGAAATCAATTAAAAGTTTAATTAAATAATAAAATGTTCTTAGGTAAATATTTCTTATTTTAAGACTTGAATTTGTGTTTCTTGTTCGACAATCTCAGTTAAACTATCAAAAGCATCTGCTTGAATGGCTAAACTTCCACTTAAACTAGAAACAATAAGCTTGAATAAAAACAAAAATAGATTCATAACTAATAATAGTAAATTCACAAATAATGGCTTGCTATAAAATTTTTCACTTGTATCTTTACTTATCATTTGACTATTCTTTGTTTTTCTATAATCCATTTATCCACAATAAGTGTTTGCAGTTTCTTTTTGTTTTCCACATCGTAATTGTTGTGGATTGTGCTTTTTGGAATCCAAAATTCTTTATCCGATTCTAATGCTATTAAAAGAGCTTTAGGGCTTTCTACTTTAACTTTAGCTTTAATCTCGATTGTTTCTTCTAAAACACCTACTTCCGTAGTTTCTACTACTTGTAATCCGTCTCTTGCAATGATTTGTTCAGAAAATAGGCTATAATCGCCCTCTTCCTGAGTATCTCCGTCCTTTGATTTCTTCTTAGATTTTCCGCTAGTAGCAAATTCAATTTTTTCGCTTAATATATGTTCAAGCATTAAGGTGAAAAAATTTAGATTAGGAAAACGGAGTTTCTTTATGTATTCACCAATTCTAATTTGAATTACTTCACGAGATTCTTTTTCCCAGCCTACATATATTTCTGTTTTACGCTCTTTAAAGATGTGAAAACCTCTCCAATTTGCGCTCTTTTTAAGAAGAACTTCTAATATACAAATGATTTCTTCAATACTTATCTTAACAGTTTTCCCTTCTCCCTCCGATATTTTCTCCCATGTCCCATCTTCCTTACGTTTTATACAATTTAAGAAAACATGCGGAGCCGACTTAGAAGGGCTTGTAAGGGTAATGCTTGATTTTTGACCATAAAATGTTTTAGTATGATAATCTGTCATAATTCAAAAAGAGCTCTATGTTTTAAAAACATAATATTTATCTATTGATTTAAATTCATCCTAAAAATTTTAAGTGAATTATCTTACTTGTTTTAAGTCGCTCTGAAACTTTGAGCATTTTTAGGGTTTTTTTTGACCAGTTTGGATTAATGGGTGTACGAGCTCAGATAGTATACCAATCAATCAGTTCAATATTTTTCGACCAGTTTGAGAATTCATTCGTAGGATTACCTATTCCATAATGGACGCGTATATCTACACCGGCTTTTTTTGCCCTCCTATTAATAACTTTAATAGCTAGTTTTGAAATGCCTTCAAAAATAAATTCTCCCCCGGGAAATCTATTTGCCATGCATTCGAGAAGGTTGCGTATTTCTTTTTTTTCGTAATAGTACACAAACCCTCCTGCAAAAAATATAATCCCATTTTCAGGCTTATAATCAATTTCATCCATCCAGCTGTAATCAAACGCAGATTTAGAAATATTCTTACTTCTAGATGTTTCCGATATAACTTGATTGCAATATTTAATTGCATCAGACAAGTCCAAATTAACCCATTTAATAGTACCATTATCAACGCGAAAAAATGTAGTATCTAACCCAGATCCTATATTTACCACTGTTGAGTCGGGATAATATTCAATGTACCTCTTAATTGCTTCATCAAAACTTTTAGCTCTAACTAACAATCCTAGAAATCTCCACTCTTTTAAATAAATCGAAATATTGGTAAAATCGTAATCTAGTTTCTCAATAATTTGTATAGCTTGCTGTTCATCTAATATTTCAGGATATAGTTTACTATAGGTTGCTCGAGCCCATAATGGTCCTAGCATAGTTTCTTCTATGGAACCGGAATCAAGAGAAAAATCATCAGACATATGGAATCACATTAAGGGGGGTTTTTTAATTTTAATTTTATGTTGAAGCAGTCTAATTATATATACTAATATTGCCCCTACAAAACACCAAACACATATCAAATACTCACTTAATCCAGGCCATATAGTACTACGATAAAATGGATTAAATTCAAATGGGAAAAATGGTCGAATATCCAAGTACATAGGAGAGTCCAATAATATATGGAGAAAAATGGCACAAGTACTCGAAAAAAATATTTTTTTAAACGATATAGATTGTTCTAATTTAAAAAATGTAAGCAAAGGTGTAAAGTACCTCCTAATTTTACTCATAACCATAGTTAAAAGAACGGCGACGATAAAACCTCCTAAAAAACTATGGAAAAACCCATGAAGGGGATAATTTAATTGAAAAACCAAAACTAAAAATGGTTCAACATCAATAATTACACTCGCTATTAAGAAAGTAGGAATATCAATGAACGAAAGAAATGTTAAACTAATAAGTAAACCTGGACCAAAATGAAATGGTGTAAAGGGCATAAATAAGGGATAAATGCAAATTATATTAATTCTCTTGAAAAGATATTAAAAATCCAAAGAAATAAGTATTACTACATTAACTCAATTTCTACTAAAACTGACTCAGGAATTTGAATTTTCATAATAAGGTGCATCGAACGTTCGTTGGCAGTTATTTCAAAAAGTCGTTTGTGAATTCTCATTTCGAATTTTGCCCAGGTCGATGTACCTTGCCCAGATGGTGCTTTCATCACGGGAACTCGTAAGCTCTTTGTAGGTAAAGGAATAGGACCTAGTTTTCTAATTCCTTGATTCTTACACACGCTTTCAATTTGCTCACACACAGCTTTCAAAGCAGGTAATTGAGTGCTACTAAGTCTTATACGTGCTTGTTGCATTTTTTAAACTTTTTTTAATTGAGTAGTTAAAAAAATTATCAAAATGTAATAAATTTTATCATTAATACCTTAAAAGACCTTAATTTTCTAATTTCTACTTTTCCTTTGTTCGATTTTATTTGCGATTATTACACTTAAGATACCCAATTGTGCTTTTAATGAGACTTTTCTTCCTAACGTTTTATGCATACCCTTGAGTAAAAGTGTTATTAAAATAAATATCCCTATAACAACTAACCAAATATTTATAGCGTTTAATTGACGATAAAATATAAAATACAACAGATCGTGAGCTAAATAGATAGTAAAAGAGTAAAATGAGAAATAAAAGAAGAATCTATATCTTTTTTTCGGTTTTATTTTTTCAAATTCCTCGAGATACAAGAGTATTGCGAGCAAAATGAAGATAACCCCAATAGAATAAAACATAGCCGAAAGAGTTCGGCGATAAAAAAAATCATAAAAACGATATATAATGCCGAATGAAGTAAATATTATCCCTACTATCAATATCGTCCTTATAAACACGCACTTTATAGACTCTTTCCTTTCATCTGAATCCTTAATGTTATTGAAATTAAAGAAGAAATCTCCAACTACAGTTCCGATTATGAATATTGCGAAATAAGGCAAAATCGTAAATGCTTCTATTGGATGGTAAAATATGTGGAATAAAACGCCATAAGTATTTAGTTGACCGCTATATGTAAGTAAAAATGGTGATAGCATTTCATTAACAACTAATAATCCAATTCCTAAACCAATTCGCAAATATTTAGGGGTGCGTAATAAAGGCCACGCCAATATGAGCGATATCGAAATTGTTTGGAGAGCATTCCAAGCCCAAATCCACCTCAAGTCGTTTAGTGTTAAAGCAATTGCTGTATTATAAATTAAACTTATTGCCAATAATAGTAATGCTCGAATGATATAGATGTTCCTGGCCTGGGTCATACTATTGTCAGTAGAAATTTCTGCCTTTTTAACCCTACTTTTAAATGCTATTGCTGCGCTGAATCCAGAGATAAATAAAAATCCCGTAGCGGCTATAGACGCTATAAACGAGAATAAATAAAAAATTAACCATCTATCCGAGATTATTATCCACCAATCAAGTAAGTGTCCGAATACCATAAGAAATATACAAAATCCTCGAATCATATCAATGGTCTGGACTCTCTTCATTTTTCTATCCCATTTTTTTTCCTATAATAATTATACAAAAATGTTGTTTTACTATTAATGATTGTTATTGAAAGAAAAGTAGTCGTAAAATTGGAAAAATCCCTAAAAATTGACTTAAATTTATAGAATATTATGAAAATTTTAAAGTAAATTACGAGAATCCTAGTAGAAACTTATTTCCTAAATTAACTTTGTTTAGATATTTCTTTGCAGCGTTGATACACTGATCTACCTGTTTTCGAGGTGTTATAGGTAAATCCTTCATCTGGTAATCAGGATGGAAGATTAACAGGCTATAAGGTATGTTTATGTCAATATCACTAATAAATTTTGCAATCAGACTAATCTCTTCGTGGTTTACATACCCTGGAACTAATAAAGTACAGGCACTCATTACTGGTACATCATTATTTCGCTTACCAAAATATTCTTCCCCCAGGTATCGAAAATTTTCCAGCGTTCGCCTATTGCTTATTCCACATAATGCTATATTTAACTTTTCGCTAAATGCTTTTAAATCGAACTTAATATTACCTCCGGAACTAATAGCAATTCTCATGCATTCCTCAACCAAACCCGTATTCCCAGTTCCATTCCATTCCCAGCATACTCTAAATTTTCGTGAAATATCTTCCTTCTCAATCTTCTCAATAATTAAATTAGCTAAATTAATTGTAAAAGGTAGTTGTACTTCTGGTGTGCCACCAAAATAGCATATACAAGTAATTTTTTTATTTTTATATATAATATTCGCTATAACCTCAACATCAGTTAAGTTATAATTAGAAAAATGTTTATGAGATGCATTCTGACAAAAAAGACAGTCAAATGAGCAGCCGTATAGAAAAGCTGCGTAAGAATAAGTATTGTTCTCGGCAGAACAAAACCACGCGTTACAACAATTGGTAGGTATCGGATCGAGGTAACCATGAATATATCCTTTTTGTTTCGAAGGTAATGGCAATTCCCCACTTTTATTTTTGCTAATATTTCGCAACCCACAATAACTAATATCGTTTTCAGACAACCTACATTCATTAATACAGAAGTTGCATCTCAACTTTAGTTCATTTTTACTTCCTCTTGGGGGTGTAGATGGTAATTCCATTAACTTCCTAACTTGTTTATGAACATCTAAGATATGTGGTTTAATTAAATTCCAATTGTTGTTAATAATGCAATTCCTACATGCACTGAGTATATTTGAAATGGTTTTGTCAGAGCTGCCGCAAAATTTACATGTTCCTATATTTAATCACCGCTTTTTTAGCAATAAGAAAGTCTGTCCTGATTTCTGATTAGGATTCTGTTTGATGACAAACCCATTAAACCCATTATTTTTAAAAGATGAGGTAAACATTTCCAGCTCATTATCGTCTTTAGGGTAAAATTCAATTATAATTCTTCCATCTGGTTTTAGTAATTTATACAAATATTTTGCAGTATTATTTGCAATTTTCGTTTTGTCTCGAATCGACTCTGCTCTATGGGTGATGAAATTGTAGGCTGAGATAGAAATTGCGTGATTAATTGAAGAACTTCTTAAAGGTATATAGTTTATGTCTGCTAAAATGAGCTCGAGATTGTTTTGATTGTTCATATGATTCTTCTTAATTTTTACTTTTGAAAGCATATCGTGTAAGACATCGACTCCGACTACTCTAAAACCTCTCTCTATTAAAATCTCAGTGGAAAAACCAGTTCCACAGCCTAAATCAATAATGAAAAAAGGTTCATCTTTTAAAAAATCCAGTTTCTCTAGATTATCTAATCTTTCATCATACAAATATTGTAAACAAAGGAGTGTAGTTTTTTTTTGATTTCTCTCCATCCATATTGATGAATCATAGTCTAGGGAATTATTCCCAAGATAAGAGTCAGGGAACTTCGGAGTGCTATCGTGATTGGACATAATGGAATTTTAATTAAGAATAGTAAAAAGTATACATATAAATTAGTTAAATAAATTGATATATTTAAACGAAATTTAATATAAGTGATTAAAAAAAGGAATTAAGATTTAATATGTCAGATAAAAATTCTATTCTTATTTGTGATGATGAGCCTGATATAGTTAGTCTCGTTCAAAAATTTTTACAGCTTGATAATTACAATACCCTTACATGTAGTAACGGTAAAGAAGCATTAAAGATTCTAGAAGAAAGATATGATGAAATCTTATTAATATTGTTAGATGTTATGATGCCAGCGCTCAGCGGATTTGAAGTTCTGAGAACCATTAGATCGAAGGATTCCTATAAAAATATTAAAGTAATTCTTTTTACAGTTAAGAGCTTTAAGGAAGATATAGAAAAAGGTAAGGAATTAGGTGCAGATGGTTATGTAACTAAACCATTTTCAGGAAACGAGCTTCGATCTTACGTAAAGGAAATATTAAATAATTAAGTTCTATTGATTATTCGTTCAATTATCGGACTTTTATAACATCTCTAAATGCTTAATCACATTGGATTCAATCCCTTTTTAAATAAAAAAATTGATCGAGCCTAGGGATCAAAACCTGCGAATCATATATACTTTTTAAATAACTAAAATGAAACAATATTAGGTAGTTATTAAAAAAAGATTAAATTTTAAGAATTTTAAATAAAAATTAGGTTTATCAGAAATTAGCGTTTCAATGTCAGCAGTCAAAAAGATTTTAATAGTAGACGATGAGGAAGATATTACGCATTTGACTGAAAAGTTTTTGCAATTGGAGAAATACGAAACAATTACTTGTAATAATGGAACCGATGCGTTAAATATAGTAGAAGAAAAGCATGACGACATAGCACTTATTTTGCTTGATATTATGCTTCCTGGAATGAACGGGTATGAAATACTAACGGAAATCAAATCACGATATCCTAAAATTCTTGTAGTTTTATTTTCTGTGAAAAATTTTTTTGAAGACATTCAAAAAGGTAAGGAATTAGGAGCTGATGGTTACTTGGTTAAAGCTATTTCTGGTAATGAAATTGTAGCTTATGTTAAGAATATCCTCAAAAATAAGCAAAACTAGTTATTTAATTTTTATTAAAACTGACTATAATATGAACTATTGAAGAGGTTTTTCGCTAATTTCTTTTGTAGCCTTACCTATAATTTTTACCAACTTCCCATGCTTTTGCGAATTTTTCACCTACTTTCCAATAATGACCCATTGAAAATGTGAAGGTTTTAAATTTAGAAATGTCTGGAGCACCCTCTGTTAGATATTCGTCATCCGCATACGCGTTCACAATTTCTCCAATAAACAACTCGTGGCTTTTCTCAATATCAACAAATTCGCTGATTTTTATGGTTTTAATAACTTTGCATTCTAAATTTAGTGGAGCCTGACTTATCATTGGTGCAGTCTTGAGTTCGCCATAGAATACATCAAAAACTTCTGATTTATCTACATTTTCTCCTGAAACTATACCGCAATAATCAGTACCCTTTATAATATTCTCAGAAGGTGTATTTACACTAAACGCTCCATTTTCCTTTATTCCTATATTCGTATAATGAGTCTCATAGGACGCAATTGATATTAAAGGTGGTTTATATTCGACGATACCAACATAAGCTATTGGCTCAAAATTTGGTTTTCCATCTATATTTGCTCCAATTAGCGCAACAGGCATAGGAAATAAATATGCGCTTGGCTTTATTTTATTTTTCTTCAAGTCACTCACATTCTTTGCATATTTTTTTTGATTAATTACTATTTGATATATTACATGGATAAAAGAATTGGCAGTTTAACAATTTTATTTTAGTAGAATCATTTCAAAATAGAAAATAACAGTAATTTCAGCCCAATTTTATGGAGATATCTGATTAACTATCTACATTTTCGTTAGTTGGGTTACGAACAGTACCCATTTCTTCAACTGCTACCTGATACTTACTTAGAACAATTGTAGCAAAAACAGTAAGGAGTAAAGCGATAAAGAATAACGGAAAATTCGCAAAGGTTTGCTTGAATACGAAAATACCGGCAAAAATCGGAAAGAGTAGAGCAATTGAATCTAATATTGGATACATTATAAGAATTTTCCCTTTTTGGAATCCACCTTGATAATACGGAAGACTACTGAGGTTAAAAATAGCCATCATCCAAAATCCTAAAAATACCCATAAAACAATGTAATTTCCTGCAAAAATAAACCAGAAAATGCCAAAAGGTAATTGGAATAAAGTATACCATTGAAAACCTTCGCCGGTCTGAATTAACGCTTGTGCTAATATGTTTGTAGCAGACCCTCCAAGAGCGAAAAGGATAGCGCCTCCAAACATTATAAAAAGGCCTTCAGAGCTCTTGCCTCTTTTTTTCCTTGCGATTGTCAAAGATATAATGCTGAGGGAAAGCGAGACTGTTAAAAATATAACAAGTGAAGGTACAAACTCGATTAGATCTAATTCTACATCAGATATCCCTGCAATTCCAATGAGTATTGGTGAAACCGTTAATATCCCTATTGCAATGTACTCGATAATACCAACCCTTTCGTTTAATATTTTCATAGCTGCAAATACAAAAAATATAAAACCTGTAGCCATTACCGGTTCTGTAACTAGAACACCAACCAGACCGATAGATATTATATATGGAAACCAACCTGCGATTCCTAAAATCGCACCAATAAACCAGTATCTAATTTTAAACAATTTTATAAAAGTTTTTACAACGTTGATGAAACCTTCTTCAGTTTTTATCTCAATACCCTTTAATGCAGCTTCTTTCAGACCTCTCTTCTGGTAAACTATCCCAATATTGAAACAAAAAGTAGTGATTAAAGCAAGAATTATTCCAACAACTGCGTTAATTAAAGTAACTTCTGACATAGATATTAGTTAAAAATTATTATATCTTATAATTTTCACTTGTTGGTTTTTTCAGCCTCTTTTTTAAACATTCAAGTCAAAAAACTAAAGAAAAATCCAAAAGTATGCAATAGTAAGTATTAAGACAATGCAAAATGTTTTTCTAGCCATATGTGCATAGTGAAAGCGTGGTTTTCTTCCTTTTTTATCTAATAAGTTTGGAAATAAAGTTTGATCGTGTGGTTCTATCTGATACCAGTAAGCAGTGGATGACCAATCATCTTTACGATGATTATCATGTCCATGTTCAATGGTTACAAGAATTTTTTTGTTGAAATAGATAGGATCCTCTATGTGGTATCTATAATAAGAAATTTTTCCCCACCAATTTATTCCCCCCGCTTTGATGGTACCGTGATAAGGAGCGTGATATTTCTGAAATGGCGCCCAAGACTGGTTTACGTAATCTTCGGTTCCAGTTCCGTGTAAGGTGGGAATTTTTCTGTCTATATCCTCATCGATATATATCATATCATCGCCTTCACCTGGCCAATTTACATACCACGGGAGAAATGTTATGTTATCAATATCTAAATGACATCCTACAAAATGACCTTTTCCTCGGGCTTCGAGAATTTTGTAATTCTGAGATTGAGGGTCTTCGATGTTACATCCTTCATAGCAATAGTTTTTAGGTTTGGTTTTAGTAAATCTCTTGCCCGTGTTGCTATCTTTCTTTTTTGGTATTGTTGGATTTTCTCGATGCCAGAGTGCGTGAAAACGCCCATAATCTTTTTCGTTTTCAAATCCCTCTTGATAAATTTCGTAATCGATATAGTAAAAAAACCTCATGGGTTTTGAATTATCGTTTTCTACTGAAATTTTGAATCCTTTTGAAAAAGGCATCGGCCACCAACAATTAAATCCTTTGCCCCACTGGGGACTCATTTGGAGCGGTAAAGAAACATAATTTTTATGTTTAGCATGACCTAATCCGAAAAAATCTCCTATAGGGGCTTCTACACTAGGAAAATCCTCTTGTTCGTCATCCCAATACATTCTAAGTATGATGTTCCTTAAATAATAGCGTGACTTGCATAAAATCGTGCACCAAATATGAGTAATGCAACCTGGATCATTCACTTCGCCTATTACAACTTTTTCCCCTGGTTCGATATCAATCCAATCATGGTTGCCACCAGAAACATCATAACTTGAAATTCTTCTTCTTTTCACGGAATCTGGTTGTATCTTTGCTATGTCATTTAAACTTGATTTACCTAATTTCATAGTTTAAATAAGCATTAATTAGTATTTTAATTTTTAATTTCCTTGGATAAAGTTTTACTAATTATTTATTAATTATTTAGATTAATCTTAAATAACTCTCTAAATCAATATATTTATTTAAGTATTAATCAAATTATACGTAATCGATGTTTTAAAATGGTATTAGAAGCAACTGACGACAAAATTTCTTTTTTTAAGCAATACTTTTCGGTTTTAATTTTAATAGCGAATATAGGTTTCTTCGTTTGGCAATTGATGGATCCCTCTGGTCAAATGCATATTGAAGCAGCTTTTGTCCCTGCAGAGTTCTTTGCAGGAGTGAAATTATGGACTATTTTCACTTCTATGTTTATGCATGGAGATTTCGTTCACATCATTATGAATATGTGGTTTTTTCTGGTTATTACGGATAATTGCGAACACGCAATGGGACATCTTCTATATTTAATAACATATTTCGCTTCCGGTATTTTCGCGACAATGCTTCACGCTTGGAGTACGGTCTTCATTCCTTTCTGGGGGGCAACAATAGCACAATATATCCCTTCACTTGGAGCGTCCGGAGCGATTTTTGGCCTTATGGCAGTATATGTGATACTCTATCCCAATAATAAGTTTTATCTCCCTACCGGAACTTACATGCGCAAAGTGACTGCAAGTTACTTTATAATTACCTACTTTATTACGGAATTGATTTACGCATTTTTCTCTTTTGAGTTAACTGGAACAGCTCATTTTGCCCATGTAGGTGGTTTTGTTGCGGGTGCAATAATAGCGGTAATTTTTAAATCCGTAAAAGGTAGTTCCTATCAGAAGAAACCGAAGTAATTGTAAAAAACAAATAATTAACTTTTTATCTTTTTTTTTACTTTTTTGATCTATAATTTATTTAGCTTTGATTTATTCAAACCAATAATAACTCAAAAATAGTACTCAATTTTACTTTAAGAAAATGACGACAAAAATTGTAGTAATTGGAATGGGATATGTTGGGATTCCTATGGCAGCAATTTTAGCTGATGTTGATGATTTCTATGTTACAGGAATTCAGCGGAGATCGAATAGATCAGCATGGAAAATTGATTGGCTTAATAACGGTAAGAATCCTTACGAGGGAGTAGAACCAGGTTTAGATGAACTAATCGAGAGAGTAGTAAAAACAGGAAAATTTAAAGTTACAGATAGCTACGATGATGTAAGCGAAGCTGATTTCATTTTGATCGATGTTCAAACTCCCGTTGATGACGAAAAAATTCCAAGATATGCGTCTTTAAAGGAAGTATCCAAAAAAATTGCTACGCATATAAAAAAGGGAGCAACAATAATAATTGAATCTACGGTTGCCCCTGGAACAACAGACAACATTGTTCAATCTATATTGGAGGAAAAAAGTGGACTAAAAAGAGGTTTTGATTTTTATTTAGTGTTTTCGTTTGAGAGAGTTATGCCAGGAAAATTAATTGAATATATTACGGATTTTCCTCGCGTAATAGGAGGTGGATGCGAACAAGCCAATGAAAAAGCTAAATTTTTATACGGGAAGGTCGTTAAAAAAGAACTACAAATAACTGATACGCTTACAGCAGAACTAACAAAATGCATTGAAAATGCATATAGAGACGTGAATATCGCATTTGCAAATGAGATGGCTTTATTATGTGAAGATTTTAATAGAAATATATTCGAAATTATCCCTTTAATCAATAACCGTCATGACAGAATGATGCATTATCCCGGTTCAGGAGTAGGAGGTCATTGTCTCACGAAGGATCCTTGGCTTTTACTCTACGGTTTTAACAAATACACTGAAAGAATTAACGAATCGAAAATGAAAATAATTCCTCATTCAAGAAAACTAAACGATTTCATGCCATATCATTTGATCGAGTTGATGGAAAATGTATTTAGAGACTCGCATCGGTTAGTAGACAATATTAAAATCACTCTTTTAGGTGTTTCTTACAAGGCAAATACTGACGATACCCGAAATACCCCAACTGAAAATATTGTAAAAATCCTAAAAACACGATATCATTCACACAATATCGTCTATTTAGCTCATGATCCTTATGTAAAAGAGCGAGATTATAATCTTACTGAACTTACAAGCGATTTTAATAAAGCTGTTGATAATGCAGATGTCTTACTTTTCACTACGAATCATTCTGTATATTACGATATAGATTTGGATGACCTTAAAAAAAGAGTAAATACTCCAATTATTATTGACGGAAGAAACATATTCGATAAGAAAACTGTTGAAAAATTAGGCTTTATTTACCGGAAAGTCGGAGAAGGTGCCAAAAATCCGGTTTAATGTCTATTTAAATAAAAAATCATTGTTGAAAGTAAACCTCGATTTCTCCTTCTATCATTTTTTTATCAAGAATAATAATATCGATAAAAATTAAATAACGAAAATTCTTGTATGTCTAATGAGTTAATTCAGAAGAAAAAGTTGTTTTATCTCAAGTCCTTGCGAGGACCTTATTAATCAAATCCTACCATTTAACGACTTAACCATCGAGATTTATTTTTGTTTAATTTTTAAGGGGTTTTTTTATTTTCTTCATTGTTACGCGATTTTAAGGCTCTTAAGTACCACATATTGATTAACGATCAACTGGTTGAATAACAATTATCATCAAAACCGAAATCAAATTCGTTTTCTTCTTCAGACATAAGTTTTCATCACTATTCCAATAGTATATATTATAGAAAAAGTAAGCCTATTAAGGGTGTGTTTTATAAAAAATAAGGTTCTAGAAGGCTATTGTTGTTCGAAAAACCAATTCATTTATTGATAAAAATTTCTTTGAGTTCTTTTGTTTTAAATTTTGGTAGAATCTCGAGTTCTTGCGGAACTTTAGATAAAATCCTAAAATTTTTGATTTAATCTACGAGATTTGTTTTAATTTGTATTTTTATTGCTCTTTTTACTTTCCGTTTTTTTTTTAATGAATTGATTATTTGTATAAATCCATCAACAATATTTCAGCCCGTACAGTAATACTCGTCTGAAACTGGCTTTTTAACTCTGTTTTTCCATTCCGACATAATATTCACGAGAGTCTTCTTATTATTGATTTTATAAAATTATGGATTCTTAAAAGACTACTGATTATATTTGATAATGCTATTAGATTCTCGGATAAAAAAAACTTAAAATCAAACTTACTTTAAGAAGATTATTAAAATAATTGTAAATCTTGAACCAAAATGGGACTGAAAGAAGAACTCTCAGAAATGAGAAAAACAATGGAAGAGTTAACAGCGGAATTGCATGAAACTAACATATCAATTCGAGAATCTCTAAAACTTACATCAGACACTATTAAGGAAATGAGCGATACTTTCTCAAAAACTTTAGGAGATACATTAAAAGTAATGCAAGACATGAGAGTACAAGTAGATATTAGGGATAGTGTGTTAAAGAGTTTAGGAATAGAGGGTTTAATCCCTGACATTTTTAAAAAAAGGGATAAATGAACTAAAACGGCTCTAAATATATATTCGCCTATTTCTTCTCTCTCAGTGAATAAATTTAACGATTTTCTCTTTGTCTGAAAACTATATATAAAATCGTAAGAGAGATCGCGTAAATTATAGAGATCAGCAACCAAAGTATTAATTCTGGAGCATTATTGTAGATTGCTGCTGAAATCGCTCTATATATAAAGAATATTATGAGCAAGGAGAGTATTTGAATTCGCGACCTAAATTTATCCATTATCTTCAGAAATGTTGTTAAATTTAATTAATAATAAACATAATTATGAATATTATAAAAGAATATAAATTGTAATATAGATATGTCTAAAAATCCTCCAAATTGTTATATATGCGGAAAAAGTTGTGAAGAAAAACTAGATAGGTGCTATTACTGCATTTGCGACACGGCTATTTGTGATATGTGCATAAATTCGATAAAAAAAAACGATGCTACTTGGTTATGTCCCAATTGTAAAGAAGAACGAAATTTAGCTAAAAGTATGTTATTTCGTGATAAATAAATTATAGTAAAATTAAAATCAATCTGATTCTTTAAGTTAAAGAGGTTTGCACAAGAGCCAATGATGACAAACTAAAAATGATTTAATGTCTAAAAGATGAAATAATCAAGGAAGTCTGAGGCTACCATTCTATCTTTTGTATTCATTAACATAAAAAGTTAAAAACTTTCGATTTTTATTAGTAAATCATACTTAAAATAAATTAAGGTGAAAATTACGACTAAAATCTCGAAAGTTTTAGAAATAGATAACTGTAATGACAATGACCTCTTTAAAGCACTCTACGTACCAGAATTCTGGGAAGAAATTAACCCTACCAAGAAAATGGAAGCAAAATTTACCGCACCAAATGTACTACATACTAAAATATATGATGAAGTAGATGTAATAAAAATTCCAATCGAAATGGAAGGAGAACTGGTACTTTCTGATAAGGGTCAAGATCCCGGTAAAGGACATCTGATCGAATTTAATGTAAGGAATAATAAAGATGTCCGAGAATTGGAGGGAAGAATACGCATCAAACCATTATCTCCCAATAAGTCAAAAGTTGGGGTTTTTGTGGAAAGTTTTACTCTTAGTAGTGATTTCTCAAGTATTATAGGCAGTGTAAGTGATTTTGTTCTGCAAAATAAAATCTCTGAAATGTTAAGGAACATTGAAAAATATTGCAAAACCAAAGATCTAAAAGATTTTTTACAATGATATTAAAATTTTATTTAAAAATAATCATTTATTAAATCGTGCTTTTATATATCTAATTGTAATTTCTAAAAACGCATTCTATTATGAATATTTGGATTCTTGACTCAGAAAGTGGTATAACGCTATTATACAAGCCCTATATGGATTTACCAATAGACGAAGATCTTATTAGTGGTTTATTAGCTGCCCTAAACCAGTTTACAACGTATGAATTAAAAGAGGGGATAGAAAGCATCGAAATGGGTGGCCTAAGATGGTCCTATTTGGAGGAAAAATCAGCTAACTTATTGTTTGTTGCAACTTCAGAAAAAAACATCAGTTCAAACATGTTAAAAGCTCGACTTAACATTATCAAGCATTCTTTCCTAGAACAATTTGTTTCTAAAAATAGAGATGAATGGAAAAGCTTATGGAAAGGCAACACCGAACATTTCAGTTCATTTAAAGATATTATCGACGAGTACTACTCCCAATGGTTAATCGCTGAAGATGTATCAGCGATTGCTGAATATTTTGATATTTTAGGCGTCTTTCAACAGATTTTAAATTTACTCATAAATGTAATTGAAGGCCATTTTACAACCGAGAAAAAAGAGAATATTTATGTTCAGATCGAATCCATGTTTACTAATTATTTGAACCATCAATATGTTCAAAATAATCCGGAATTAAGTAAATTATCGTTTAGTCGCACTTCTGGCATCAACATTATCAACATAAATCCTAAAAACTGCGATATGCTTGTAGTAGAGAAACAAATCATCAATCTTATTAAAAAAATCACCGAGATGATAAAGCATGAAGAAGGTTATTATGTAACTTTACATTATTTTATCGAAGAAAATATCTTTGATTACCTCATCTCAAATATTACCCTATTAAACGAATTAAACTTATTTAAATTTCTTCTACAGCTTTTCTTATTCAAGTGATTTAACTTACATACATATCCATATCTTAATTTATAGTAATGAAAATGTTAAATCTTATACTTTAATTAGATTTATTAGAAGGTATTTATTAACATAAGTAATAAAACATTAAATCTATCATTTAGGTGCCGATGAATCTACCGCTTTTAATTTTTCTTCTAGTGCTTTTTATCTTAATTATTATAAGTTATTCCATAAAAGGCTCAGATTTTGTGGCAATATCCTTATTCTGCATGTTTTTGGGTGCTACAATTACGGGTCTTCTATTAGGAATTGATATAAAGGTATTTATTCTCGATGTAGAATGGGAAGCTATTCTTATTATCTTAAGCATGAGCATATTGACTAAAATCGCACAAGATTCAAATGTTTTAGAATATGTAGCAGTAAAATTGTTTAAACTATCAAGAGGAAATCGTAGAACTTTTCTCTATCTTCTTTGTACGATTACAACGCTATTAGCAGCAGTCATTACTGATGTTGTTGTAGTTTTAATCTTGGCTCCTGTCGTTGTCCGATTGTGTCATTTCTTAAAAATTAGAGCAGGAACATATTTGCTTGGGATGACTATTTGTATTAATATCGGATCAATAATAACGCCATTTTCCAGTGGAGAAAATATTATTATATCTACAGCGTTTAGACTTGATACACTATATTTCATCCAATATTATTGGGTTTTCTCTTTTCTATTATTGTTTTTTACAATATTTTTAATAGATCGCTTTATACTCTCGAAAGAGCCGAAAATCGACGAAGAAACGAAGAAATTTGTGTTAGAACTCGTGGATGCAGATATTATGATCAAAAATAAAAAGATGTTCTATTTCAATAGTTATGCGCTTATTGTTACCATCGTGCTTTTTATGATCTTACCTATTTTGTACTTAACGGCAATCATAGCAGCCTTAATACTTGTTTTAGTAAATCGGAACTATACTAAAAAACCAATGGGGGAATTATTAAAAGATATTGAATGGGAGATAATCTTTTTCTTTATTTCTTTATATGTTATTGTTGGAAGTCTTTTAAAAGCCGGTTTTCAGGAAATTTTTATTGCTATACCTTTTGAATCGTTTAATCCTATATTGATAGCATTTATTATTCTTATCTTAGTAAGTTTGATTTCAGGTTTCGTTGCTAATACCCCTACTACATTAATCTTTATACCCATCGTTCAAACTCTTATTACTACATTTGAGTTTCCTTCTGTTCCTCTTTTATTTGCTTTTATTATAGCAATTAATCTAGGTGGAAATCTAATTCCACAGGGAGCTGCAGCAGATCTTATGACACTTAAGGTAGCACAAGATAGTGGCGTTGAAAATCTTGGATACAAACGATTATTAAAAACTGGGGCTACATTTGCGTTAATTCATATTGCATGTGCAATGGGATTTCTGTTTATCATTATTCTATTTACCTAAAGGAAAATTAAAAAAAGATTAATGTTTTGGTTTAAGGAAAGATTCCTCTCAATTCAATTGCTTTTGCAATTCTTGATACCGCTATTATGTAAGCTGCTGTCCGAAGGGGTATCTTTTTCTCTTCTGAGATTTTATAAGTTTCTTCAAATGCTTCAATTATGATTCTTTTAAGTTCTTCATTAATACGATCAAGTTTCCAGAAGTACGAATTAATATCTTGGACATATTCGAAGTACGATACGCAAACCCCACCACTATTGGCGAGAATATCTGGTACAACATAAATTTCTTTCTTAAACAAAATTTTATCCGCTTCTGGTGTGGTAGGACCATTTGCACCTTCTAAAACTATTTTGCAGTCTATTTTCTCTGCATTTTTTTCTGTTATTTGATTTTCTATAGCTGCAGGGATTAATACATCGCATTTTAATGTAAGTAGCTCGTCGTTACTAATAAGCTTATACTTATCGTTTTTATAATCTTGTAATAAATTACCTTGTTTTGCCCATGTTAATAATTTTTCTACATCTAAACCATCTTCATAGTAAATACCCGTTGATATATCTGAGACAGCAATAACTTTACACCCGTGTTTATAAAGTAGATCGGCAATCGAACCTCCTACATTACCAAATCCTTGAACTACAATCTTCAAGGACTTTAAGTCTAATTTAAGTTTTTCAGCCATAGCTTGGAGTACAAAATACAAGCCCATTCCAGTAGCATCTGCTCTGCCAACAGAACCGCCAATTTCAACGGGTTTTCCAGTTACAACGCCAGTAATCGTTCGTCCTTTTTGCATGCTATATGTATCCATTATCCAAGCCATAATTTGTGGGTTAGTATTTAAATCTGGAGCGGGAATATCAATATCTGGTCCTATGATATTAATAATTTCAGCAGTAAACCTTCTTGTAAGTCTTTCTAGCTCTTTTTTAGACAATTTAAAAGGATCAACGCATATACCACCTTTAGAGCCCCCTAAAGGCAAGTTTAAAAGACTAGTTTTCCATGTCATCCATGTTGCTAAAGCTTTAACTTCATCAAGATTAACACCTAGAGAATATCGTAAACCACCTTTCCCAGGTCCTCTGATTGTAGAATGATGAACCCTATAACCTTCAAAAATTTTTACAGTACCATCATCCATCATAATTGGAATAGAAACTATTAAAGAACGTTCTACTCTTTTTAAAAACTTATGAATATTTGGATCTAAATCCAGCACTTCTGCTACAATATCAATCTGTTTTTTTGCCATTTCAAAAGGATTGACGGCCATAATTTTACACTTTTTTTCTTTTTTATTTTATTTAATAATTTCTGCTAAATCTAATAATTAATTATTCCTCATAAACTAAAACGCACATATTTATGGAAATAACCCTCTCAATTCATGTGCTTTTGCTAATCGATTTGCGCTAATAGCATATGCTGCCGTTCTGAGTGATGAATCCGTTTTTTTTGAAAATTCAAATATTTTCTCAAACGTATCTATAAGAATCGATTTCATTTCTTGATTAACGCGATCTAACTTCCAGAAATAACTCTGCATATCTTGAATATATTCAAAATAAGATACACAAACTCCTCCACTATTTGCAAGAATATCTGGAACAACTATTATTTCTTTTTCCTCCAAGATTTTATCTGCTTGGGAAGTTGTTGGACTATTTGCTCCTTCTAATATTATTTTACAATCTATCTTATCTGCATTTTTGCTATAAATCTGATTTTCAACAGCAGCAGGAATTAAAACATCACATTCAGTGCTTAATAATTTATCATTAGTTATTGGGCTTGTATTTTTACCCTCATATTCTTTTAATAAATTACCTTGTTGTTTCCATTTGATTAATGTGTCTATATCTAAACCATCTGGTGAATAAATTCCTCCTTCTTCTTCAGAGATTGCTATAATATTGCAGGAGTTGTTACATAATTGCTTGGCAACAACAGATCCCACTTTTCCAAAACCTTGAATTGCAACACTCATTTTTTTCAAATTATAATTTAGTTTTTGACATAAATGCTGTAATATATAAATCATACCTGTACCAGGAGCTTCAATCCTTCCTATAGAGCCTCCAATCTCAATTGGTTTACCAGTAACTACTCCAGGAATAGTTCGGCCTTTTTGCATACTATATGTATCCATCATCCAAGCCATTGTACGCGAGTCTGTATACATATCTGGTGCGGCAACATCTTTATCTGGTCCAATCATATTTATAATTTCCATGGTATATCTTCTCGTTAAAGCCTCTAATTCTCTCTCAGATAACTTTTTAGTATCGACTCTTATACCACCTTTAGAACCGCCAAAAGGTAACCCTAATAAAGCAGTCTTAAATGTCATCAAGAGGGCTAAAGCTTTCATCATGTCAAGAGTCACAAAGGGAGAAAATCTTACACCTCCTTTTCCTGGACCTCGTAAAGTAGAATGATGAACTCTGAATCCTTCAAAAATTTCGAGAGAACCATCATCCATCATTACTGGGATAGAAACAACGAGCGCTCTTTCCGTCTTTTTGAGATATTCCAAAGTATTCGGGTGTAAATTAATTAATTCTGCTGCGATATCAATTTTTTTTTTAGCACTCTCATAGGGGTTTATTATCATAAGCTTAGACTCTAAATTATCATTATTTTAATTATTTAATATTTTAGATTGTATTTAAAATTAAATTATTTTTAATAAAACAATCTATTAGTAGGTAAGAATTGTTTTTTTGTTCATTAAAAATTAAAAAATAAAAAAGTTTTTCATTTTATGTTATTAATTTTAGAGTGATGTATGTTTTTCTAAAAATAAGCTAAAATTATAACACTAAGCCTATAACTAACCAAGTAATTTCTTGTATTATTAGGGTGCACATTAAAGAGATATATAATATATATTCAGAAAGTTAATTATTGTATCAAATCAATATTAACATAACTTTGATAGTAAACGAGTTAACACCATATGGATAAAATTTGTATTATTGACATGGGATCTCAATATTCTCATTTAATAGCTAGACGTATTAGAGAACTAGGAGTATTTTCTGAGATTTTACCAAACAACATTGACATTGGAAAGCTAAAGGAATATAAACCAATAGGAATCATTCTTTCAGGAGGACCAAGTAGTGTATATGAGGATGGTAGCCCCCATCTCACAGACGATTTCTTTAAGTTTATAAAAAATGACAAAATTCCAGTTTTAGGAATCTGTTATGGTTTACATTTGATAATCCATCACTTAGGGGGCAAAATTAAACCATTTACTAAAAAAGAATATGGAAAAACTGAATTGGAAATCCTAAAACCTGGGAAATTATTAGATTCACTAGATAAAAGGGAGATTGTATGGATGTCTCATGGAGATCAAATAGAAATAATGCCGCAGGGTTTTGAAATATTAGCCAGAACAGCTACATGTCCAATAGCAGCTTATGCAAATGAAGATTTAAAATTATATGGCGTTCAATTTCACCCTGAAGTAGTACACACCCAAAAGGGCATAAAGATTTTGAAAAATTTTATTGAGAAAATTGTGCACGCCAAAAAAGAATGGAACTTAGAAAATTGGATAGAAAAGTCAATTGAAAATATTAAGAAAGAAGTTGGACCGAAAAACAGAGTTATATTAGGCCTAAGCGGAGGAGTAGATTCTTCTGTTGTAGCTGCACTATTTCAAAGAGCAATTGGAAACAGGTTACATAGTATTTTTGTAAACAATGGGGTACTAAGGAAAAACGAGGAAATTCAGGTCCAAAAAACATTTGAACAAGAGTTAAAATTTGAAAACTTCCATTATGTTAACGCCGAAGGTTTGTTTTTAGAAAGGTTAAAAAATGTTGATGATCCTGAAGAAAAAAGGCGGATTATCGGTCACACTTTTATTGAAGTATTTGAAAAAAAAACAATCGAATTAGAAAAGGGTTATCCGGATATTAAATATTTAGCTCAGGGAACTATTTACCCCGATCGAGTAGAAACGAGCGCTACGAGCAGTGCATCAGTAAAAATAAAATCTCACCATAATTTAACTTTACCAGATGACATGACGTTAAAAATTATAGAGCCACTGAAAGAGCTATATAAAGATGAGGTAAGAAAAATCGGAATACAATTAGGGTTACCTGAAAGTATTGTTTTACGGCATCCTTTTCCAGGTCCTGGATTGGCAGTAAGAATAATTGGCCCAATTGAAAAGAAAAAACTAGACATCCTAAGAGACGCTGATGAGATTTTAATCGACGAGATCAGGAAAGCTAAAGTTTACGATAATCTTTGGCAAGCATTCTGTGTATTTTTGCCTTTAAAAACCGTAGGAATTATGGGAGATTATCGTACCTATGAATACATTTGTGCCATACGAGTTGTCGAGTCTTTAGACGCTATGACTGCCAACTTTGCCAAGCTGGATTGGGAATTACTAGAAAAAATTGGCACTCGCATCATAAACGAAGTAAAGGGAATTAATCGCGTCGTATATGATATTTCTAATAAGCCACCAAGCACAATTGAATATGAGTAGCCTCATTCCTTTCTTAAGAAAACTGTGAAGATTCGTTTTCTCGTTAAATAACATTTTTATTTATTAGATGACCTACATTTTGTTTATTATGACCGAAAACGAAATTGCATGGGATTTAACTGAAATCTTTGCTAGTCATGATGATCCTAAAATCGCTGAAATATTGAACAGCCTTAAAAAAGAAACAGAAAATATTATAAACGATTATAAAGGAAAGATTACTTCGGATTTCTTTACTCCACAAAAATTGTTAGATTTATTCAAGAGACAAGAGAAATTTCAAGCCGATATAAGCGAAATTGACCTCTATCAGAATAGGCTATATAGTGCAAAAATGACTGTTCCTGAGAGTGAAGCCTTAAAAAACAAAGTAGAAGATTTTACGACTAAAATATCGAAGGATCTAGCTTTTCTAGAACTTGATGTAGCAAAGTATGTTAATGATAATCCCGTTTTGGTAGATGATCCCATTTTATCGAACTATCAACATATTTTAGAAAATATTAAAAGAAAGTTTCCTCATAATCTAACCGAATTAGAAGAACAATTGATTCTTGAAAAGGATCAATATGGAATAAGAGCATGGAGTAATTTGCAGTCTAAGTGGTTGAATACAAGAAAAATCATAGTAAATGTTGAGGGTGAAGGTAAAGAATTATCCTATGGGGAAGCTAATGCCTTATTTACTCACCCAGATAGAGGAACCCGGATATCAGTGAATAAGTCTATTTATGGCTTATTAGGGAAAGAGGAAACTGTATTTTCTTTAGCATTAAGAAGTATATGTGGAGATTGGGTAAATAATTCTAAAAGGCGCAAGTACGATAGTCCAATGCACGACAGCCTCTTAGCTAATGATACAACGCAAGAAATTATTGATAATTTGATGAAAGCTATAGAAAAGAATGTAGGAGTGTATCGTAGATATTTAAAACTTAAAACTGATGTTTTGAACCTTCCTAAGTTAAATTGCGCGGATATCAGAGCTCCACTGCCTAATGTTCCACATACAAAGCATTCCTGGGATGATGCAAAAGAATTAGTAATTCAAGCATACGAAAAATTCGATGCAGAATGTGTAGAGATTGTACGTGATATGTTTAATCGAAATCATATCGATGCAAGTCCACGGGAGGGAAAACGGAATGGAGCAAACTGCGCTTCTTGGTTTAAAGGGAAATCCTCTTATATTCTCATGACCTATACTGGAGAATTGACTGAAATATTTACATTAATACATGAACTTGGCCACGCTATACACGATTATCTCGCGATTGATGAACAAACGTACTTTAACACATTTCCAGGTTACACAGTTGCAGAAACAGCATCCACTTTTGGAGAATTATTAATGACAGATCTCCTCCTTGAAAAAGCTAACTCTAAAGAAGAAAAATTAGCTATTTTAGCACATGTTTTAGACGACGCAGGACAAGCAGTATTTCAAGTAAGCGCGAGGGTGTGGTTTGAACAAGATTTGTATAAAGCTATTGAAAAGAGTGAAAATTTAGATGGTAAAACGATTTCAAAATACTGGTGCGCTGGAAGAGATAAGATTTACGGAAATTCTATTGAATGGTTCGAAGAGATGGACTGGGAATGGACAATGAAACCGCATTACTTTTTCCCGAATTTTCGATTCTATAATTATCCCTATGTTTACGCTCAACTTTTTGTATATGCGTTGTATAAGACTTATAAAAAAGACGGAAAAGATTTTGTTCCTAAATTTAAAAAATTACTCGCAGCAGGCGGTAGTTTATCTCCAGAAGATTTAGGTGAGATAGTTGGATTAGATATCACAAAACAAGATTTCTGGGAGTTAGGGATAAACCAATATGAAGCATTTGTTAACGAATTTGAAAAAGCAATGAATTAATTTTTTTATTATTTTTTTCCTTTACATCGAATTAGCTTAACAGTTATTTGTAGTTTCCCGAATATATCTCGTTTTTTACCAATTCAAAATCAAGAGATTCTTGAGACTCAATTTGCAAATTCCATTTATTGCATACATCTTTAGCTCGTTGAGAAATACAAGCGATATCATGACGATCTAAAAGGTCCAAATTAAATTTTCTAACCCCAGCTAATAGTTGTTTTAGACCTATACCGAGCTTACTTTCAAAATATGTATAAACTCCCACTGCGGAGGGAGGAATTTCTTTTCCTTTGTAAGTCCTCTGCAATTTATCGTATTCTACGAAAGCTTCATTAAGGGTTAAACTGGAGGGCTGTTTCTCTTTAGGAAATCCTAAGTTCTTCAACATCGCTGGTGTGACCGTTCCCTTTGATATTGTTTCACCAATATACTTAGATTTCATAGCAGCTGTTAGTGGAGCCCTTGCCATGGCTATGCACTTCACATAGGGGGCACCCATGGCAAGAGCTTTGAAAATCTGCGTCTCGTTTGCGATTCCTCCCGCGATGGCTACGGTTGGAATATTAACATTAGGATTTTTCTTCTTTATCATATCTAAACATCCAACTACAAGAGCTTCTAAATAAACGGTTGGAATTGAGCCTTCATTCATCATACTCACAGGACTCATCCCTGTTCCTCCTCCCGCACCATCAAATGTTATTCCATCTACCTCTCCTTCCACTGCTAACCTTAATAACCAAGCTGTTGCCGCTGGACGATAGGCTCCAGTTTTAATAAATATATTTTTTGCTCCTGATGAGCGAACTTGGTCTATTTCTTCTAAAACATCTTCAGTCGTGGACAACCCCACTCTGCTATGCCTTTCAAAGTCAGGTATTAACCCAGCATTCCATTGATCTACAACCATTGGATCGGAGGGATCAGGAAAGACTAAATAACCTCGTTCTTGAAGTAATTGTGCTCTTTCTAAAGACGATAACCTTACTTCCCCACCGATTGCTTTTGCTCCTTGACCAAATTTCAACTCAAGTGATTCTACATCCAATTTTGAAGTTACATAATCGAATACTCCAAGCCTAGTGTCTTCAACATTTTTCTGTACAATTATATCACCATGTTCTCCATCCCACCACTCTCTATAGATGTTAACACGAAATTTCATATCATCTGTATCAATTACTTTGGGATAAACTCTGTGATTTGCAAATTGAGCAAATTGGTCCATTCCAACTACATTTTCTCCAATTGTAAGACTTACACCTGCTAAAGCAGCGCCAATTGCTAAACCTTCCCAATTTCGTTTAGCTACGTACGTACTGCCAAGTCCAGCAATCACGATAGGCAATTTTTGCAGTATATTCCCCCAACGCATCGTCATATCCACATTTGGAAAAATCACCTTGTCTTCATGAGCTTCGATCCCTTGAGCGCCTCGCACTTCAAATTGAATTTGGAAATCACCATAGGCTAACCCAAAATCTTTTGGTGTTCCCGCAGTTGAGTTTCCAAAATATTCTCTTCGAGGATATAACGCTTCGCGACCTCTTAATGCTGATTTCGAAACTTCGCAGAACACAGGACAATCCGCAATGCATATTGGACATAATCCAGACTCGCAAGAATCTTCAACCCTTGTCCTTGAACCAATCATGCTTGTCTGGTGTGTAGTCATAGAAAATTTTGTCATTCCATTTCATACCTCCATCCTAATTATCAGAAAATACTTCTATAATTGATTCATGCAATTCTGGTTTTTCTATTAAAATCTCATTACATTCAGCACCTGAAGCACAGTTCCATTTGCGTTCTGATCGTTCCTCTTCAAAAATTGCACCAAAGAAGAATGTATTATCTCCACACGCATGACATATGTTTTGAGCATAAGAGTACTCTATTCCACAATCTTTACACTTTATTATCATTCTTCAACCACTTTTAATAGATCTTAATATTTATAAAAAAATTGAATTTCTAATTTGTGCGAAATCAGATGTGTGAAAAAGTTCCAGAAAGACATCTCAGCTTACATTTCTTTAGTGAACGTTATATTGCTTCGTAGAGTCGAGGAAACCTGTTATCATAGATTTTAAGCATCTCAGGGTATCTCTCTGTGATTCTTCGTATGATCTTCGCAAGTGAACTACGATGTGTGTAGCCCATTGCGAAAGACCATTCTCGAGCTGTTGATCTTCCAATTTCCTTTAACTTATCTAAACACATTAGCTCGTATGTCTTAAATACTTCGTTTGCTGCAATTATTGCAGCCTCAGGGCTTTTTTCTATTTCTTCCAACATCATTCATAATTCACATCCAATTTTTTTTAAATTTTTTTTTATTGTTATGGGATTTATTTCCCATAATGAAAATATTTTAAATTTAGTAAGGTTTGTCGCTTTAAAAAGTTTTCTGAAGGAGGAAATATCTAAAAGATTTTCAGTTTGATCATCTTTTTCTTGAAAATTTTGTAAAGCGTGCGTAACTTGTTTATAAACTTATTGTTTTGCGCTAAAAAATTTTTAACCACAAAAAAACGCGTACCGACAAAAAACTGAGAATTTAATAGCGTATTACTAAAAAATTTCTTGAAGAGTCTACTCTAGACATGAGAAATATATTTAAGTTGACAAAAACCAATATATAATTAGAAATTTTTATACAATTTATAAAACAAGAGGGAGCGCATGCCTTGGAAAATTAGTATATACTTTTATTTATCGCTTGGTTGTTCGTTGTGTGGATTGATCTTTCCTACTCATGTAACTCAGGCTATAGGATTTGATATTGGTGACATGATTCATTGGGTTTATGGCTTTTCTATCCTTATACCTCGTAATCCAGTTGGGGAACCAAAACTCTATTTCAGTTTTCTTGGAGTATTCTTGTTAGTTAGTGCTATTGTTTTATTAAGGGTATATTTTGTTCAGTTGCGTAATGCTAAACTTGGTAATCGATACGATAAAAATCGAATTTATATAATTGCAGTTATACAACTAATGGTATTTCAATTTTATATAAATTACGGGAGGGTTGTTTTGCTGTTATCGATTTGGGGATTTATGTTTGGTGCAATTTTTGCAATTATCGGGAATAAAGAGCTAAATTTATTTTATATTAGAAAAGGTATCGTAAATGCTAGGAACGAAAGAATTCTTGGTGTTGTTCTAATAACAATGTCTCTTATTTTAACAGTTTATATTATTTCTATATTTTTATGTTGTGTAGTTCCATTTATTACAGATTTATTTTTTTTATCATTCGTTATTGATATGTTCCCAACACTAATTATGAGTATAATTATGATATTTTACGGAATATTATCGCTAAAAAGAGCTAAAAGAAAGAATAAATCGAATTTAAAGTAATAAATTGCGATAGAGTTTAAAATGAGGGAGGACCCTGTTTTACTCGTTTAAACAGCTGCTCAAGATTTTTTGTAGTCCAGTCCGACTCTATCCACCATGTTGCTCCTGCTTCAGCAAATGGCGTAATAATTGACATGGATACTTCTAAATCATCTCCGGGTGATTTTCCTTCTACTATTACATCATAAGGTGCATTGTTCGAACGATTTTCTTGAATATAGGCTTTAATTTCAATTATGTGTTTCGGGGTTAGATCTTCAAATTCTCCTTGCTTGTTTATTATTGTGGGGATTATTCCCTCATATTTTATTGCGCGCTTCATAGATTTTTCATATGGCCAAGCGCCAACAACCCATATTGGGATACGCGGATTTTGAATTAGTTTTGGGGGCGGATGTCTTTCGAAAAATTCACTTCCAAACAAATTTTTGATATTATAATGTTTACCTTTATAATTGCACATATCGCGACTCCATAATCCATCTATTATGTCTAAACTTTCATCTAGCAATTCTGCTCGAGTTTTTAAATCGGTTTTCTCTCCCAATTCTTCAAATCCCGTATCTATCGCGCCTAATCCAACAGAAATAGTAATTCGACCATTAGACAAAATGTCAAGTGTAATTGCCTCACTTGCTAATTTCCAAGGACGCATTCTTGAAGGGGGACTCAATAATGTTCCTAAACGAATCTTTTCAGTTTCTACAGCTATAGCAGCCAATGTTACCCAGGCATCTATACCATAGGTTGGTTCCCAGACAAAGAATGCATCCCAACCCACCTCCTCAGCAGTTTTCGCAAATTTTATCGCTTCAAACACATCTGCGCGTGGAAAAACAAATCCATACTTCATTAGAATTTCCTGTTATATTTGATATTCAAACAAAAAGAATTGAATTATATAAATATTGTTTTATTTCACTTTATAATATCTGAAATTGGAGATTTGGGCTAAAAAGAAATGAGTTAAAATATAAAATATAAGTTTTAATCTATAAGTGGAGCTTTGAGTCATTTGGGAGCAATTACAAAAACTCGGCGAGTAATATTTTTTTATATTCTGGAGCTCTTTCTTCAAAGGGTATGCTTTCAACTCCCGAATATACATCTAAAAGTTCGATTTTGTGAAAAAACTCTGAAAACGGAATAATGGCGTTCGAATAATTGAAGTAATCTTCATCATTGATTTTTTCCTTCAAAATCGGAGGTCCATTTTCTATAATTTCTATACTCAGATTGATCAAAATCGGGGATTTTTTAAATATAGAAATAAATCGACTAAAAATAAATCAAGACTCTCGACAAATTTAGTAATAGAAGTGAAAATAGGAAGTGAATTTTCAATTCAATAAAGGAAAAATCCCGTATAAAAAGTTATGCACTTAATATCCGAAGTGTTTTTAATTCTTTTTAGATTCTTTTTCTAACAATTTAACGAAAGAACTTCCTTCTTTAATTACATTTAAAATTAGATGGGTATTTGTCCGTTCTACATTAGGAGAGGCGTGAAGTTTTTTAATCATTGCGCTTAATTCCGATCGAGTTTTGAAACGCGCAAACACGAGGGCATCGTAATCTCCTGTTATGTCGTAAACTCCAAAAACATTAGGGTTTTCAGCTATATCTGTTTCTACTTCTATCATTTTACCTTTTGAGACTGTAATTTCTATTGTAGCTATAATGTCATATCCCAATTTTTCAAAATCAATATCGATCCCATAACCTTTGATAACACCTTGTTGTTCTAGTTCTTCTATATGCTTTTTTATCGTTACAGGGGATTTTTCTAATGTTTTTGCGATTTGATTATAGTTTTCCTTGCTATTTTCGCTGAGAACGCCTAAAATATTAAGATCAACCTCTTCGACTAAAGGTTTCTTATCATTCATAGTGATCAAAATGGTATGATTTATTTTTAAGATTTCTTATTTTAGAACAAATACGGTTGATAAACAATATTTTTATTCGAATGCAAATTCTTTACGATTAACCACCTTGTCTATTTCTATAAAATATTTGAACGGATGTTAATACTATGATTGAAGAAGAGCTGAAAATAATCCCTGAACCTGCGAAAGTCTCATTAAATGATGGTGTATTTATCCTCAGTCAAAAAACTACCATTCAAGTGGATTTAACATCTACAAGAAATGGTGAATATTTGAAACAAGTAATAACTTCAAAGTACGGGTTGAATCTAGCTATTGAGAAATCCTCTCAAAATAATGAAGGAAAGAACTCAATAAAACTTAAAACTTCTAATGAAAAAAATCTTAATAATTCTGAGAAGTATTATCTTTTAGTTTCAAGAGAGAACATCATTATATCTGCAACCACATCAATCGGAGTTTTTTATGGTATCCAAACTTTAATTCAACTAATCCCTCATAAAGCTTCAAAAGGAGATAAGGTTTCTTTAGAATCTTCTATCCCTTGCGTTTCGATTGAAGATTTCCCTCGTTTTAAATGGCGAGGTTTCATGTTGGACGAATCGCGCCACTTTTTTGGAAAAAAACAAGTGAAAAAAATTTTAGATTTAATGGCTCTCTTAAAATTAAATACATTTCACTGGCACCTCACAGATGATCAAGGTTGGCGAGTAGAAATAAAGAAGTATCCCTTACTTACTAAAATTGGATCAAAAAGGGAGGGGACAATTATATCCAGAAAAAAACTTTTACTCAGTTCTCAGAAGCGAAAACTTCCTATTGATGGAATCCCTGTATCGGGCTATTACACGCGTGAGGACCTTATGGAGTTAATCGAGTATGCAAGTGAACGCTATATAACCATTATTCCAGAGATCGATTTTCCAGGTCACACTATGGCAGCATTAGCAGCATACCCCGAATTGAGTTGTACTGGAGGCCCATTTGAGGTTAGTACACGCTTTGGAATTCATAAAGATGTTTTCTGTATAGGAAAAGAGGAAGTTTTCGAGTTTTCTCAGAATGTTTTAGACGAGGTAATGGATATCTTTCCGTCTAAAATAATTCACACGGGAGGAGATGAAGTGCCTAGACATCGGTGGAATAAATGTTCCGAGTGTCAGAATCGAATAATTAAAGAAGGAGTGGCGGGCTCTGAAAACCTTCAAGTCTATTTTACAAATCGTATTGCAGATTATTTGGCATCTAAAGGGCGTCATTTAATGGGCTGGAACGAAATCTTAAACGATAAACTTAACGAAGACGCTATATGCCATTATTGGACAAATAATTTAGAATTGGTTCTACAACACGCAATGAAGGGAAGGAAGGTAGTGATGTCTGAGATGTCAGCGGTATATCTAAACTACCCGTATAAACTAATCCCTACTAAAAAAACATATTTATATGATCCTGTACCTGAAGAATATGGCAACAACTATGAAAAACATATTTTAGGCATAGAAGCATGTTTATGGACTGAATATATTAATAGTAAGGATAAGTTAGAATGGCAAACTTTTCCAAGATTAATTGCTGTCGCAGAAACAGGATGGACACCTAAAAATAAAAGAAATTTTGAGTCTTTCTTAAAACGATTAGAAAATTTCATCCCATTACTTAAAGCATTTGATGTAAATTATCCTAAAAAAGAGGAATTTTTACAGGATCAATAAACATTTTAAAATTTAAATAAAATGTATTTCTAAACTGAATATATCATAAGCAAAGCAAAATGAAGAGGTTGGAGATAAAATGGTAAAGAAATTGTTTCAAAAACGAATTAGTGAGATCCGGGATAAGTATAAAGATACCGATATTATTATATCACTAAATAGTGTAAATTTTTTGGCCAACAATCTCGTAAAACTACCCAAGTTAGGGGAAACGGCGTTTTAATCCTCACTCATGAAGAATTATATTTCGAAATGTGGCATCCGAAAAAAGTACTACAAATCCCTACTTCTGCTATTTTAAAAGTTGAAATTACGAAATCTTTTTTACATAAATCTGTGTTAAGAAAATTATTGAAAGTAGTATTTCTAAACGAGAACGGGGAGGAAGACGCCGCTGCATGGTGGGTTTCTTCTTTGGATAAGTGGATTGAGGAATTTGAAAAAGTTAAGGTTTAATTCAAATGTTTCAACATTACATGTTATTTAGAATTGTTTCCTCGAAAATAATATACTGCTTACGGTAAGCATAATTACTGCTGCTATAGGACCAATTAGTAAAGAGAAGATAACAGGATCGATAAAATCTAAGAATACTGTCGGTAAGATTGAGATAGCTGAAATTTGATTACCTATATAAACCGATAATATCGTAGCTACAGGAACAGATGAAACAGTTATCCCAAAAAATACACCTATCGAACAAGAAATTGCCATAGCCGCCATACTTATTGTTAATGACTCTATAGTTTGATTTAGTACATACTCGGGAAGATTCCCGATAAATATCTGATCTAGTATAAGTCCGAGAGTAAGAGAAATGCCTGTAGCAATAATTAGGCATAAATAAACGGAAAAGTACTTTGCTAAGAGTATATTTGCGCGTTTTACTGGTCGAATTAAATACAGATCATAAACATGGCGCATTTTTTCGCTTGCAATAGAGGTACTTAACATGGCACTAGCAAGAGTTCCACCAACACTTGATAAAATTATTGCTACGATGGAGGAGATAGGAAATCCTTCTGTATTTGGCGTTATATAATGAAATAGTAGGGATAGAAGCGGTAATCCTACCCATAGCACAATCATCACCTTTGATTTGTAGAATCCCTTTAATTCGTCCACGAACAATATCTTTAAACTCATTTAATATCACCTTCAATATATTTTAAATAAACTTCCTCCAAACTTGGTTTAAGAATTTGAAAATTACGCATCTTACATTTTTGATCTGCTATTGATCTAAGTATTTTTTGAATAGTATTATCTAAATCTGCGTTTGCTTCTAAATGAATAAGTTGTTTGTTAGGAGCTCCTAATTCGATCTTTTCAACTCCATCTATTTGCTCCAAATTTTGGCAAGGATTTCCTACTTCGGTATATACTACTTCTATAATATTTCCTATGAGGAACTCATTTTGCAACTCGTTAGGATCTCCAATCTTGATTACTCTCCCCTTATTTAAAATACCAATCTTGTTAGAAATATCTTGAATATCTGATAAAATATGGGAGGAAAAGAATATTGTAATCCCCTGTAGACTTAGAGATTTAATGAGGTTTTTTACCTGATACCTACTACTCGGATCTAGTCCAGATAATGGCTCATCTAGTACGAGAATCTGAGGATCATTTAGAAGTGCTTGAGCCAACCTTAATTTCTGTAGCATTCCACCCGATAAATGGATTATTTTTTTATTCCTGACTTCTTCTAAGTTAACAAATTTTAACACTTCTGTGATTTTTAATTCAAGGTGATCTTGTTTCAATCCCGATAATCGACCAAAAGTTCTTAGAGCATGCTCTACCGTACGCCAACTTTGAAACCCTGCTTCTTGTGGATGATAACCTAGTATTTTATAAAGTTCTTGTCGAGAATTGGATATATCCTTCCCTTCGATATACACTTTCCCAATGTAATCCCTGATCAGTCCTACCAATATCTTAATTGTTGTGGTTTTACCCGCTCCATTAGGTCCAATATACCCAAACACATCTCCTTTATTTATAGTGAAGGAGATATTATCTAATGCTAAAGAGTTATTATAACTTTTTGAGATATTCTGAAATGTTATCAGAGCTTCATTATTAGTTACTTTTTTTTGTTGAGCCATTATGTTTTTCACAATTTTCCTTGGGAATTTTTATGATCATCTATATTTTAGTAAAGAAAAGTATCTAGTAAATCGTTTATTACAAATTAAAGGTCCCAAAAAAAATTTTGTTATTATATTTCAAAAACGAGAAATCATTAATGAGGCGGGATTTAAATAAAAATCTTGATTTTTCCTCTTCATGAGTAGAATAAAAGAATCTAATAACTTTTATATCCCCAATTTCTTTTATAGAAAGAGGAAATGTTATGGTTGCGATATAAAACGACATAAGTTATTCTTAAAGGAATCTCATAATTACTTAGAATTATTCTGTAAAGATTGTAAAAATACGATTATAATAGAATAGAGATAAATAAAAAAATAAGTATTTAAATTACTTAATTAAACTTCTTTTAGAATTGAGGGAATCAGTGATCGAAAATTCACTGTATCTATTAATCCTTTATTCTCATCTGAGGGTTTAACAATATTTAAAATTGCTATATCTGCTCCATTGAAATAAGCTTTTCTTACCGAATCTTGATTTAAACCACCCGCCACAGATATTAAAACGCCGTATTTTGAACGGATCTTATTGATATCTTTAAATCTGATAATACTTCGTGGATTGATTTCTTCGTCTCTGCCCTTATGAATTACCACTCCTTTAGGTTTAAATTTTAATGGTAGCAATTTACGCAAAGGATTTTCCTGACCAAGCATATCGATCATAGAAAGTAATCCATATTGTTCACAAATTTCATTAAAGAAATCCAGAGTTTCCGTTGGGGCCGTTCCCGCGGCAGTAACTGCATTAGCT
>DATKTW010000009.1:0-2576 GCA_035530895.1 Candidatus Nanopelagicaceae bacterium | reverse complement strand
TCCAGTTACGGGATTTAATACTCTTAAATTAAACAAAGCATCAAAAGATGCGTCTGTAGGTGCCATATAATTCACTTTTTGTCATTTTATAATTTTTTAAAATTTAATTTTAATTATGCAAAATCTTAAATTTTGATATATATATAATTTTTTCATTAAGAATCATATGAAATATAAAAGAACATTAGAATAGAGAAAAAATCTCAAATAGAAAAAATTATTCGGTAATTTTATTAGCAATTAAAGCTGCAGAAGCTCCAGCACCAAATCCATTATCGATATTTACTACTAATAATCCTGGAGAACAGGATTGTAACATTGTTGTTAAAGCCCCTATTCCTTTTTCACCTAAACCATACCCACTTGAAATGGGAACACCAATTACTGGAATATCTACTAAAGCTGCCACAACCCCCGGAAGAGTACCCTCCATTCCAGCACAAACAATAATTACATGAACTCCTTTTTTTATCATTTCGCTCAATGGATTAAAAATTCGATGGATACCAGCGATGCCTAAATCATAACTACTAACAACTTTACATCCCATTGACTCAGCAATTACTTTAGCTTCTTCAGCAACGGGAATATCAGAACTTCCAGCAGTTATGATCCCAACAATACCATCTCTCTTTTTAAATTCGAAATTTTTGAGTTTAACAATGATAATTCTTGCTAACTCGTTATATTCTACGGACAATTTAGGATTATTGCTAAAATTATTAAATATGGCATCCTTTTGATTTTCTTTGAATCTCGAGACAATTGCAAACTTATTTGATTCTAAAAAAGATTTTATTATTTCCAAAATCATATCAGAAGTTTTATTTTCAGCATATATTACTTCTACAATTCCAGTACGCATTTTACGAAGTACATCTAGTTTTGCAAAGTCTCCAACTTCTTCAATCAAATTGGCTTTCAAGAGCTTTTCTGCATCATCTATCGAGCATCTTTTTTCTAATAATCGATTAAGTATCTCTCTGATATTATCCAGTCATGTCACCTTTATGTGAATATGTGTCAAATTGAAAAGCTATTAAAAATCTTTAAACTTTTCTGTAAATTTAATAATGTCTATAAAGAACCTAAGGTTTATGGTTGTAAAAAAGATCCTAAAATTGCTTAAATACTAATTAAAATTTAATTGCATTGCAAGATTATAAGTTAGCAATCTTAATCTAAAAAATAAGAAGTGGTTATAATGAAAATCGACTACACATCTTATAAAGATGTAAAATTGAAAGGTAAAAAGGTTCTTATCAGAGTAGATATCAACTCAAATATTGATATGGAAAAGATGGAAATCAGAGATTCACCCAGAATTCGAGCATTAGCACCAGCATTAAATGAATACTTTAAGAAAAGTGCTGTTATTATCTTAGCTCATCAATCACGACCTGGAGATCCAGATTTCATTGACTTGAATTTGCATGCAAAAGAAATTGAGAAAGAAATAGGGCGTCCCGTAAGATTTGTCAAAGATATTTTTGGTGAAGAAGCGATTAAGGCAATTAAAGATTTAAAACCTGGCGAGGTATTAGTCCTTGATAATGTACGAAAATTTGAAGGAGAAATGAAAAATTATAAGAATTTCTCTGATGCTGAAGCAACTGAATTAGTACAAAAATTGTTCCCCTTGGTAGATTACGTTATTGTGGATGCATTTGGCGCAGCTCATCGTGCTCATGCATCTATTGTCGGTTGGCCAAAAATGCTTGCTGGACCTATAACTGACAAAGAATTAGGCGTGTTAAAAAAAATTATAGACAAACCAGAAAGACCAATGGCAATGCTTATCGGTGGAGCAAAAGCAATAGATAAATTCAAAGCAATGAAATATAATTTTGAAAGCGATAAATTAGATTATGCGTTATGTTCGGGATTGACGGCCGTATTAATATTTGAAGCACTTGGCAAAAAGATGGGAGAACCAAACCATAAAATCATCGCCAAAGACTTGGAAGAGAACCATGCTATGATTAAAGAAACATATGAAAGATTTAAAGATAAAATCCTCCTTCCAGAAGATTTAGTGATTGACGACAATGGGAACAGAAAAATAATCACTGTGGACGAAGCCGAGACATATAACATGACTACTGGTGATATTGGTCCTCAAACTGTGAAAAATTTCATTGAAGTTATCATGAAATGCAAAACTATCATTGCAAATGGTCCACCAGGCATATTTGAAAAGGAAGTTTTTAGAGAGTCCACAAACAAGATAGTTGATGCCATGGTTGAGGCTACTAAGAAGAATCATGCATTAACTGTGATTGGTGGTGGTGAAATGGGTGCTGCTGCTTCAATGGCAGGAAAAGCCGATGATGTATCATTTATTTCTACAGCAGGAGGAGCTATGTTAGAAATTCTTTCTGGTAATGATTTGCCAATGATAAGAGCATTAAGACAAAAAAAGCTTTAATTTTTTTATTTTTATTTTTTTAATTTAGAGAGTAATTTTAATAAAATATTTATTTTTTAACATTATAATTAACTTAATCACAATTTTAATTCGTGGGCCAGTGGTTTAGTCGTATAACGTCTCCTTGACGTGGAGAAGGTCGGGAGTT
>DATKTW010000008.1:0-9954 GCA_035530895.1 Candidatus Nanopelagicaceae bacterium | reverse complement strand
TAGATTCATTGAGATCATTCTTTATAGATTTAGAGATATCACTAATACTTTGTTCTAAATATTCGCTAATTTCACTTTTTAAGATTTCACTAATCCCGTGGGTATTCGATTTTAATTCTTCTTGCCCCTCAAGACGTTTTCTTATGTATCCTTCCACTTTTTCCTTATATTCATCTAACCGTTCTTTAAATTTTAAGTCAATCCATTTTTCTACTTTTTCAAAACCCCTATTAATTCCGGAATTCATTTCTGATAGAGAATTATTTATTTTATCAAGACCTATTAAAGCTCCATCATTAAATTCGGTAGACCATAATTCCAATTCGGATTTATAATTATTTAAGACTAAGCTAGATAAATTCTGTAACCCTTTTTTAAAACCATCTATAACCGGATTTATGTTAGGATAATTTATATCGATTCTTGTATCAGCTTGATCGACTGACATCGGAATTTCTTGAAGATCGCCTGGAATTCCTTCAATCGCCTCTAATTTCTCGCGTATTATACTTGGATCCTTCGCCTGACCATATTCAACAAGCTCTCGAACCCATCTGAAGAAATCTAGGGATTTTGGCGGTTCTACTTCATATTTCAGTCTGACAATTTCACTTTTTTCGCCTAATTTGTGATTTTTGAATTGAAATACATCTAATCCTAAATGATCGTTTTTTTTAAGCTTAGTGTGATCAAATACGATTCCAAATGCTAAGGGGTTTTGTTCATTTTGAAAGTATAAATGGTTCTTTTTATCAACATCTGAAAAGAAAAAAGAATCGCTGTTGGGGTGTGAATGATACCAACCTACAACGGTAATGTTCTCATCTTTAACTTCTTCTTTTATCTGCTCAAGTACTTTATGAATCTTTTCTGAAAATCCTAATTCTACTTGATCACCATGCGTAATGGGAATAACTTTGATCACATCAATATTATCGCTGTCAAGTTCTTTGTTTCCCAAACAAAATCCTAAAACTTGTTCATTGTAGTCAAACATAGTATTTGCAAATCTTAATACATGAGTAAGAATATCTTTATACACACTCATTCGTATGAATACTTTACCTTTTTCTCTGGTTTCAACTGTGCTCTCATTCATCTCTATTCTTTACCTCCTTTTTCGAGTTCTTTGATTTTTAATAATAACTCTTTTTTCTCAGATTCCAATTTATCGATTTTTTCAAAGATGGGTGCTTTTGTTCCTTCCAAAATTAAAACTGCAGCTTTTAAGTTTGTTACAAACTTTTGAGAATTCTTTTGTAGATCACTAATTGAATTCTTTATTAAGCCATGCTTCTTCGATGCAAGATCTGAAGTTTCTTTTTGCATTCTTTTTATCTTTTCGAGTGTAGCGTCTTTTATCGTAATTATTTTATCAGATAAAATATTTAATGAATTTTCTAATTTTTCGAGATTCTCGAGATTAGTAGTTAGATTTCCATTGAGATTCATTATTTTGCTGCTCCATTCGTCGTGATCTTTTGAGAAATCATTTTTTAATGCTTCAAATTTCTCCTTAAATGAAATATTTAGTTTCTCCTGAACGAATTCTTCTATTTCTCTCAAAATTTTTCCTATCTCATCATGATATACATCTATTTGGTCTAGAAAGTCGTCAACATAACCTTCTGCGTTAAACAATTCAGAATTTAAATCGTCTTTATATTTCCTTTGTATTTTATCAATTCCAGAGTTCACTAAATTTTTTAATTGAGATAAATTGTTTCTGATTTCAATGTTATTATTCTCAATTTCTCCCGAAATGTTTTTTGATATCGAATTTAAATAGTTAATCAAGGGTGTTAAAGATAAATCTATAAAGTTAGAAAGACCGATTTGAACTGATTCAATAATTTTACGTTGATCTATTTCAGGTTGCTTAAACCTTAATTGATTCAATTCAGGGACTTGAACATCACCAAAGATATCAGCTGTTTCGTTTTCTTCTGTAATAGGGGGCTCATTTGAATATACACAATTAATTAGATCAACAATTTTAAAATAATACTCTAAATCGTTAGGAGGTTCAACAATAGCCTTCACATCGTGAACACTCGAATCCCTGATATCTGTTGGATTAGTTAATCTAATAGCCTTAAATCCCAGATCATCTGGATGTTCCAAATATGCGTGGTCAAAAACTAGTGCTATTCCACTTGGATTCAATTCATTTTGCCAACCGAATTGATTTTTTACATCCGTAGGCGAAAAGAAAATCTTGTGCTGGAATAACAGAGGATGTGAATGATACCAGCCCACAATAAAAAATCCTTTATCGTAGTACATCGAATTAGCTTTTTCAAAGAAAATATAATCATTAATCGAGAATTCTACTTCTACGCTACTCCCATGAGAGATGGGTACGGAATCTTCAATTACGACATTCTTAAACTTCTTATCTTCGCCATCTTCGAGGTGCCCAATAAGCACTCCCATTACTTCGATACACTGAGAATGATTTCGAGCCTTGTTTCCAAAACGTAATACATGTAACACCATTTTATAATAAGCAAGTGGCTTTATCTTTACAACGCTATTATCTATATCTTTACCCAATATAAATCACTTCATCTTTTGAGAAACTAATGAATTTATTCTACAATATTTTTATTTTTAACAATAATAATTTTGAGCAGTTAATATAAATGTATTGTGAATGATAATTTATTCTTCTTTTTCATTTATATCTTTTATTAGATTCTTAATTTTTAAAACAATCTTAATCAACACCTAGTTAAAAATAAGAATCCTACCTTTTTTGTAAGAAAGGTTAATAGGAAATAATAGAATATAAGATTTAATTTAATGGGGTAGTGGTTTACCGCAGTAAGGACAGAATTTCCAGTCTAGATCTTTCCCACAATGAGGACAAAAAGTGGAAGAACCAGTTGTAGAGTTATCAGGCGTAACATATTCTACACCCTCTCCTTTTGGGATTGGAGGTAAACTTTTGGTAGTTTTTAGCGTCGATGGTGCTTGTTGACTTGCTTGAGCTCTTTTTTCTTCCTTAACATACTTCATCCTCTCTTGAAATGCTTGGCGTTTTTCGTCTTCTAATTCTTGACTTGACTTCATGCCCTCTTCTTTTACCCATCCTGTTGCTGCTGGTCTCTTCATTTCGCTTTCTGGAACTTTTTCTAATTCAACTTCTTTAGCTTCAGAAATCGGGGCTATAACTTTTTTTTCTTCTTTATTAGTAATAGCCTGTTTAGTTAATGCGTGAGTAGTTTTCATAATTTGGTGGGGATTTATATTTGGAATTGCTACTGTTCTCAGCACCCATCCCACTATGAGATTTTGGTTAGGAAAACCAGAAGCGCTCATATCTTCATCTTTAAAAACATAGGAATCAATAACATCTTTGCCTTTTAGCAAACGGATAGCCCATTTATCGTTTATAAGCCCTAATTGAATCCTATACGATGTTCCAGAAATTCCTAGTTGACTACTTAGAGGTTCAAATCCTTGTTTAGAAATAATTACATCAACTCAAATTATAAGAAAATCTAATTAATTGGAAGCAAATCTAATTTGTTGAAATTATAATATTATCATAATTTTCGAGTTTAAATAATTTTATATTTGGCTAAAAAAAAAAGATTATTTTGGGGTATAATTATAATCGAAGTAAAATAAAATCTAAAAAAATAGACATAAATATAATATATTGTATAAGCATATCAAAAAAGAATTCATTGAATTAAAAATATGACAGTAAATATTCCCAAAAACGTTTATTTGACCATTGTTGCAGCATGTGTTAGGTTTGCTAATAAACGAATTGAAAGAGACGATTGGCTTGAGGTTTCAGGTATACTTATTGGAAGAAATGAAGGAGACGATGTATATATTACAAAATCATATCCAATAATGCATCAAAAACTGGATAAGGATGCTGTTATTGATCAATATAAATGGAGTGACGAAGATTATGAAGCTTTATCTATAATTGACGACGAAGCCTTTTCAAATGGTGAATTTACAGTAGGATGGTGGCACAGCCATCCTGGATTCAAGATTATGATGTCCCATATTGATATCAAAACTACTCTGAGTTATCAAACAAATAATCCTCTTGCTGTTTCATTAGTGTTTAACCCCGAAAGATTAGTAAGACAAGTTGAGCTCCCTGATAAAAAAGGTAATCCAGTAAAACAGCTTGAGGGCGATCCTGGATTTAAAATATTTAGACTCGATGATGTAAATAAAGGAATTCAGGCGTCTTATCACACTGTAGATTATATTGTGAATGGTTTCGATACTAAGGAACAATTGGTAACATTGACTCAGAAATTCTTAATTGATATAACTAACATGTTCCCAAAAGACAATATATTTGAAACTTATGAAAAGTTCGTAAATGACCGAATTAATGAGTTGAATTCACTTATTCAAGGAACAGATGAATATTTAAGTACTCTTATGAGAAAAGGGGAATCTGGTAGGGTGTACGAGGTATTAGAAAATCAAACTCGAGATATTAGAAAATTTGTTGCTGAAACATTCGTCAAAATCGAGAACATTAAACAATTTATGGAATTTTTAGAGTATAAAGAGCGAGATATCGTTATCCCTAAAATAAAAGAAATAATGTCTAAATGGGATGAAACTATTGAACACCTAAATGAAACGCTTACAGAGATAGCTAAAAAGTATTAATCTTTGAGAAGAATATTCTGCAATGTTTTTTCTAATTTTCCTATTTCTAATCTGTTGTTTAAAGGGAAAATCTTAATTTTAATTATTCACTATTCTACTTTATAAATTAAATAGCTATATTCGATTATTATGCGTAAAGTTCAATTTCCTTTTGTTGCTATTTTAGGGCAAGAAAGAATGAAACTCGGTCTTATATTAAACGTTATCGATCCTCAAATTGGTGGAGTATTGTTAACTGGACAACAAGGAACCGGTAAATCTACAGGAGTACGGTCTCTTGTAGAAGTGATGCCTGATATTGAAGTTGTTAAAGATTGTCAGTTTTCGTGTAATCCAAAATCTCATATAGATGATCTTTGCGAAGAATGCCGCGTAAGAAAAGAAAAGGGAGAAATTGAAACTGAATCTAAAGAAATGAGGCTCATTAACCTTCCTTTAGGCGTAACCGAAGATATGGTCACAGGATCTCTATCTATAGATAAGGTTTTAACTGAAGGGATCAGGAGTCTTCACCCGGGACTTCTTGCTAAGGCTAATCGTGGTATCCTTTATATTGATGAGATAAATCTGCTTCAGGATCATATAGTCGATACTTTATTAGATGCTTCTGCTTCGGGAGTGAATATTATAGAGCGGGAAGGAATCTCGGTTATGCATCCCTCTCGGTTTATATTAGTGGGTAGTATGAACCCTGAAGAAGGCGATCTTCGCCCACAAATTGCTGATAGGCTAGGTTTAGAGGTAAAAATAAAAGCTCCAAGGGATGCAAAACTACGTGCTGAAATTACTAAAAGAGTAATTGATTTTGATGATAATCCTAAAGCATTCATAAAGAAATATGAACAAGAGCAAGAAGAATTAAGAAAGAAAATCGTTAAAGCCCGTGAAATAATTAAAGATGTTCAAATTCCATCATCGGTCTATGAATTTGTATCTAAGCTTGTAAATGAATTGGATATTTTCTCACAGAGAGCAGATATTACATTTATTCGGTGTGCTAGAGCCCACGCTGCTTTAAAGGGAAGAACTGAAGTTGTAGAAGAAGATTTAAACGCAGCAATGGATTTAGTTTTCGAACACAGGATAAGGTCGCTTCATTACGAAATGACGCCACAAGAAGTCAAAGCAAAAATAGTTGAAGTTTATGGAAAGATTCAAAAAGCGTACGAGGATCCAAAAACCTATAGACCAAATAAAGAAACTGAAGGACCTTTGAAGCATGACGATACGCCGCAAAAGGAATTCAAACGTCAATCAGTTGATCCTAAAAAAGTCGATATTCCGGAAACAAAAGAACAGAAGTTACCTGCACCCAAATACCCAGATAATAAGAAACGGAACCCTTCTCCTGCTGGAGGTTGGAAAGTAAAAGATATACCAGAATATGACGAACGAGAATTTAATTTTTTTGAAACCGGAAACGAATCGCTACCATTAATTTATAAAATGGAAGCCAAAATGACTTCCGTATTAGATACTATCAGAAAAGATAGAAAAGTTTCGGATTATGGTGGTAGAGGAATTGGAAGGCGCATAAAAATCGCTTCTTCTCAAAAAGGTAGATATGTATCGTATAGAAGACCTGTTAATCGACCCAAAACTATTGCTCTCGACGCAACCATACGGAATTATTTAAAAAATACGATATACAACAAAACAGATATTGAATTTCCTATTAAATTTGATAAATACGATTTAATGGATAAAATTTACGAGTATCGAGCTCCTTTAGTACTTTTCTTTGTTCTCGATAGCTCCGCTTCAATGTATTATGTAATCAAACAAATGACGGATGTTATTCTTTCTCTCCAACGTGAAGGCTACAGAAAAAAGGATAAAATAAGTTTGATTATTTTTAGAGCGAAAGAAGCAGTTGTTCTTCAGAACCCTACCGTTTACTTTAAATCTGCTGTAAACAAACTCAAAAAAGTTGAAGGAAAGTCTTATACTCCTATGGCCGCAGCTATGACAAAATGCTTAAAATTAATCGATGCTGAAAAATTAAAGAATAGAAACATAATTCCCGTCGTTTTCGTTTGTAGCGATTTAGGCGCGAATATTTCCTACAAATACCCCGATTTAGTAGCCCAGGTTCAATCAGATTACACTTTAATCGTTAATGAATTAGAAATGTTAACAAAACAACTCTCGAAAAAAGGAGCTCATATGGTAGTATTAGAACCTAAGAAATCGTATGCGACAAGGGCGTTAGGAGTTAATACATTTGCAGCAGATCAGATTAAAAAGAATTTTAAAAAATACGGAAACGCTGAAGTTTTCCAATTTGATAGAGTTAATCCAAAAAACTTAATTTTAGAACTGAAAAAAATACTTTAAGTTCATAATTAACTTCTTATTATTTAATTAATGAGTATTAAAGAAGAGTCTGTTTTAGTTGCTGGTTTTAACACTCGTCCCCTTGTTTATTCTCTAAGCAGAGCAGGATATGGGGTGTATGCCGTTGATTTCTTTGGTGACTTAGATCTTTATCCCTATGTTAAAGATTGTTTAATACTTACCAAGAAATTAAGCGTTAGCTATGATTTGGTTAAAAATAATTATAGTGAATACCTCCCCCTTTTAATTTTAGAACTTTTAGAAAAATATCCTGAGATCAAATATCTAATTATTGGAAGTGGTTTAGACGACGCTATAGAAGAGAGAGCTCTCATTTTAAAAGAGATAAATCGAAAGAAGTACAAAATTCTTAACCTTAATAACGAATTAGAAGCGATTAAAAAGAGCAGAGATAGAGAATTCATTTTCAATTTTTTAAAGAAAGGAGGTTTCGATGTTCCAAGGACAGTTTCCTTAGAAGAAGTTAGATATAAAGTTAATGATTTAGAATACCCGTTTATATTAAAGAAAAGGAGTGGTTCTGGTGGAACAAATATATATAAAATACACAACAAATCCGATCTCTCCTCTAACATCAACCTAATTAATAGAGAAACCTTCGATCCAAAAGATTGGCTGATCCAAGAATATATCGAGGGAAATCCGGTTAGCTGTACGACAATATCTAACGGAGAAGAAAGTGAAGTAATTTCGGTAAATCATCAGATAGTTGGAGATAAATCTCTGAACGCTCCAAAAGAATTTATGTATTGTGGAAATGTGGTTCCTGCTAATGTATTCGCAGAAGAAAGGAAACTGATTGTTGAAATTTCGTTGAAATTGTCAGCCGAGTTAGGTTTAAAGGGTATAAATGGATTCGATTTCGTTTTAAGAAACCAATATCCATATATAATGGAGATCAATCCCCGAATTCCAGGATCAATTAGAGCTTCTGAAGAGGCAATGAACATAAATTTATTAGATTTGCATATAAAGAGTTTTACAGACAAAGGATGGGAATTCGTTAAAAAGACGCTGAAGGATGCGAAAATCGAAAATTTTACAACCAAGATGATTTTCTTTGCTCCTAAAGAAATCGATAAAAATCTATTAAATAAAATTAATGACTTGGAATATGTTCACGATAAACCGGAACCAGTTAAAAACATTTACAAAGGCGAACCCGTTTGTACTATTTTATTTAAGGCTAATTCTTTTTCTGATTCTTATTTGGGCAGCTTAAAAGTAGTAGATAAGATAAATAAGATAATAAAATAGCCTGAGAATTATTGTTTGATAATCGTTTTGATTTTAGCTATATGATTTCTTAGGACTTTCTCATCTCCTTCAGCCACAGCAATTGCGAGTATTCTACTCTCGTCTAATTCGTGGATAATAATCGAACCATGATCTCCACCAATTATCGAGAATTCTAGACCTCCGTCCAATAAAATTCCTGCTAAATTATAGATCGCGGAAGTCATTGCGGATATAATCGGTTCTGGCATAGTAGATTGAACTTTAATGGGTAAACCATCTTTGGTGATGATAGCAATGACTAGAGCATTAGGAATTGCTCTTTTAAGAGCCACAAAGATTTCTTCCTTGATAAGATCACTCGTTTCTATGATTGCTGACATTTTTATAGCGAATTTTCTTAGCGTTCGAATGTAAAAATCTAACCCTTCAAGTTCTGCTAATTCCCTGTCTAAATAGGCAATGAGTGCCATAAAATCAGTGAGAATTGATAAAATAATCCTTTTTTTCCCTGTTATTAAGGTATACGAGCTTTTTTGGTTTAAAGAATCGTGTAGCATTTTGGAAGATAAAAAAACTAAACTGCTACTTGCTGCAGAGATTTCCGTTTTAGTCATGAGTATGTCATCTTTTAAATCGCTAACGATATGGGTGCCTCCATGCGTGGAAATAGAAATTCCAAGAATGCTTCTATGATCTTTTATTTCTTTGTTTAATAATTCTGATAATTCCTGATTTAGTAATTCTATATTGTCCTCTTTAGACATGGAAATCTTCAAATTCTTTAAGTTTTTAATATTAACATCATAGTAATAGGAATCAAATTTAAACATATACTTTTATGGAAATCATAAATAATGCTTACATAATAATATTAGCAGCGGGAAAAGCGAAGAAATTCAAATTCAAATCGAGGATTAGATATTATGGATATTATAGAAAAACCAAGAATAGACCAAATTTTAAGTGAGTATTATTCACTTCCGCTCTATATTTTCAATCAAACGATTATTAAAAATTTATTAAACATTGATATTTCTACTCGTGGAGAGAAAGAAATACAAGAGGCAATTAAGAAATCTATTTTGAACGGAGCTCTAGTGAAAGGAATTAATATAATTGATCACAACGTGACAAGTGAGAATGCAGGCAGTTATCATATAACAAATTTAAGGGACATAGATAAAATGAATGAAAAATTTCGAGAAATTGAAAAAAGAAAGAAGATTTAAGAAGATTGATTCTATAAAGTAAGCTTTTCTATTTAATTTTACAACTCTTGATTGAAATAAAAATACCAATTAACTAAGAATTAAAAAGCATTTCTTTTATTATATTTCTTAAAATATAAAGAAAATTCAAGTTTTTTGAGATGGGAGAAGACAATATTAATCTCGATCTACGGGATCAACTGAAAAAGGCATTGAAAAAGTTCGAGGAATATGATTTAAAATTAAAGAGCAAAGAAGAACTTATAAATAATTTATCCAAATCTTTAGAACTAAAAGAAGATCAGATCAAAACGATGATAGACTCTATGAATTTAAAAGAACAACACAATGACACATTAAATACTTCCTTGCAAATAAAAAACGAGAAAATTAAAGATTTGGAAAAGAGTATTAGAGCTCTAAATGAAAAAATTAACCTATTAAATTCCTCTACTGTTGATAAAGATCTTATTGCTGAGAAAGAAGATGA
>DATKTW010000007.1:0-33254 GCA_035530895.1 Candidatus Nanopelagicaceae bacterium | reverse complement strand
AAATCCATCCCTAAAGCTCCAATAATAACAACTTTCTTTTTCTGCATAGATACAAACCATTCTAATAATGTTCTTTACATTATTATAATAATTAATTTGGGATTTGTAATAATAGTTATTGATAGTATTATGGGAATGACAACCCACCACTAAATTAGAGCATCTTAAAAGTAAAAATTATCAAATAAAATTTGAAAACAAATAATTTTTTTCTTTTAGTATATATAGTTTTTATTTACTTGAGTTTTTTAAACTTTTTTCTTAAACGATTTTACAATCAAAGTAGGATTAACTGAAAAAGATTCATTAATTATATAAAATTTATAATTCTTTAATACATATAAATGAAGAAAACTGTAAAACTTTTTCAAAAACCTTATTAGTGTCCTTTGGATCAAATTATTAATACCTTAAATACACCAAATTTAGAATAATGGACAACCGAATATATCTCTTGGATGTCACCAACAGAGATGGGGTTCAAACAAGCCGTTTAGGCTTAGCTAAGTTGGAGAAAACTGTATTAAACATCTTATTAAATAGGATGGGTGTATATCAATCTGAGATTGGCTTTCCTACAACACTTCACGAAACTAATTATATTAATGCGAATTTAGAGCTTGCCAAAATAGGAGTACTTAAACCTATGATACTTTCGGGCTGGATGCGTGCTATAGAATCAGATGTGGAAAGAGCGATGGAATTAACGAAATTAGAGCATATCAACTTATCAATTTCTACTTCTCCTCAAATGATAAATGGTAAATTTCAAGGAAAGTATGATGGTGAAGACATCATCCAGCTGATGGTAGCAGCGGTTCAAAGAGCACGGGATTTAGGGATAAAAACCATAGGGGTAAATGCAGAAGATTCGAGTCGAACATCAATGAAATTTTTAATTAAATATTCATTGGCAGCTAAAAAAGCAGGTGCTCATCGAATTCGATATTGTGACTCATTAGGTTATGAAACGCCTTTTCGGATTCATTTCCGATTGAAAGATCTTACTAAGGCTGTTGATTTACCTATTGAATTACATTGCCATAATGATTTAGGAATGGCGGTTGCGAATTCAATTATGGGTGCGAAGGGAGTAATTGAAGAGGATCAAGATGCGTTTATTAATACTACAATTAACAGTATGGGTGAGCGAGCGGGTAATGCTGATTTAGTCTCGACTACATTAGCGTTAAAACATGGTGCTGAGATTAAAGAATTAGGCATGGTTGATCCTCGAATTGATTTATCCAAAGCTTGGAAGATCGCAACATATGCTTCACACGCTTTTGGTATTCCAATTCCGGTTAACCAACCGGGTGTAGGAGATAATGCCTTTGCCCATGAGTCAGGAATTCATGCGGATGGAGCTCTCAAGGATCGAAAAAATTATGAACTATACGACTACAATGAATTAGGAAGAGGTGGAACTATAATGATTGAAACTGGAAGAAAAATAACAACCGGAGAATATTCCGGAATTTCATCTTTTACTCATAGCTACAACAATTTTAATATCGATTTTAAGAACGAAGAGGAGGCGCGACAAATCCTAGAGCTTGTAAGATATGCGAATGTTCATAAACAGCGCCCACTAGTTAAGGAAGAGTTCATATTTATTGCAGAATACCCAAAAATTGCACGGAAGATATTAACAATGAGTCCTCCTGAGATTTCAATAGAACGTCCTTATTTTAAAATAGCGAAGAAACGAAAATACAAAAGAGCTAAAGAAATTGAGCTCAAATCTTTTATTAAATTATGAATTTTTGAGTTTTCTAACGATGTTTTTCAATCAACTTTGTTTTAAATCGATTCATTTATTATTGCGATTGCCCTTGCAATACCATCTTCTGCTCGAATTTTAGACCCCAGATCAGCTGTGCGTTCACGCATTCCTTGATTAGTTACAATTATTTGGACAGCTTTAGCAAATTCACTGCTAGTTTTTAATTATCATTCTTGTTGCTATTTGCAGCTATTGCGTTAATTATCTGCGGTATGAGTTCACGAGGAAAACTATGTCCCATTCCCTCCAAAATCAATAGTTCTGCTCCGGGTATCGTTGTTGCGATATCTTTGCCTGCTTCAATAAGGTTAAATGGATCTTCACTCCCATGAATAACAAGCGTAGGTGCTTTTATTGCAGAAATTTTAGGTTTAATATTACCAGGAACAGCCATAGCTGCTAATTGGCGTGTGATTCCTTCAGGATAATAACTACGATCATACTCCTTTGTTCTATATTCTCTTGATTGATCCTCATCATAAGAAAAAGTGCCGTAAATAAGACTATCGCGCTTGATCATTTCTTCAATATAGGCTTCGCGCTCAGATGGGACGGGCGCAAAGAATTGCATCAAGATTTCTGGCTTTGAAGGAGGTAATTCGGGATTTCCCGTTGTGCTCATGATTACAGTGAGAGATAGCAACCGAGAATGATGTCTATAGGCTAGAATCTGTGCGATCATTCCGCCCATGGAAGCACCACAGACATGTGTTTTATCAATATTCAAAGCGTCCAATACACCTACGGAATCATCAGCCATGTCCTCTAATGTATAAGGAACTTCGGGTATTTCGCCTCGAGTATAGGCAGCACCAATCTCCATCATGTCCGGTATACCCCCATCTTCAATTTTTGTAGACAACCCTACATCCCGGTTGTCGAATCTGATGACATAAAATCCACTTTTTGCAAATTTATCGCACATCTCATCCGACCAAGCAAGCAACTGGCTTCCCAGTCCCGCAATCAATAATAACGGTTTTGAATTCGGATCCCCGATTGTCTCATATTCAATCTCTATATTATTTACATTCGCTTTTGGCATTGTATATCTTCCTCATTTTTATTATAAATCAAATTGAGTATATAAAATGTGATAAATAATTAAAAAACATAAAACTATGTTTTATAGAATAGCCTAATAAAATAGTAACTATGATAGTTAAAAATTCTATGACTACTAAAGATAATCCAAATCAGGTTTTACTTAACACAGACTTTTTTATTTTTATTTATCATAATTATATCCAGTTAGAAGAATATTAGAATAATACGAAAAAAAAAATCCAGTTTTGTATCTTAATTATTTTTTATTCATTAATTTGTAATCCTATCTCAATCCAGGGAATAGAATTTGTTCTTAAATCATTCCTAAAGCTCCAATAATAACAACCTTCTTTTTCTTCATAAATACAAACCATTCTAATAGTGTTCTTTACATTATTCTAATAATTAATTTGGGATTTGTGATAATAGTTATTGATAGTATTTTAGGAATGACAACTCACTAATAATACCAAATCAAAGATAGTTATAAATATGTGTATGTATATGTGCATACATATGACTTCTAAGAATATTAGTATTACTGAAGATGTTTATAATAAATTACTTAAAATTAAACGGAACAATGAAAGTTTTTCAGAGCTATTCTTAAGGCTGTTAAAAATACAAAAAAATACACTTGAAAAATCTTTTGGAGCATGGGACCTTTCAAAGGAGGAAGAGAAAGAGATTTGGGTAGGAATATCAAATCGTAACGGAAGAAATTGGAATAAATCAAATTTAGAGGATTTCAAATGATTCTTCTAGATACTTCTGCATGCGTCGATTATTTAAATGGAAATAAAGAACTTAAAAAAGTAATCGATGATCAAGAAGATCTGATCCATATTACCGCTATAACCATCTATGAAATGAATATAGGGTTTGAAAGGACCAGACGTAAAATTTCTGAGAAAAGATATAAGCAACTTTGCAAACCCTGGCTAGAATTTATAAGTAGTATGGAGATCTTTCCTTTAGGATATAAGGAAGCTGAAAAGGCAGCCAAGATTTATGATTTCCTAGAATCTCAAGGTGAAAGAATTGATGATAATGATATTCTTATCGCGGGTATCATGTTAACAAATGGGATTAACGAAATAATCACCAGAAATGTAAATCATTTTAAAAGAATTGAGGGTATAGAGATTATAAAATATTAGTAATTTTATTATTTTGTTCCATTTTTTATTTGATTCTTGCTTATTTTTGATAATATTGATAAAACTTTTTATAAAAATATAAAATTTTTTTAAATAATATACTTTTTATTTTTGATAAAGCTTCCACTTTTCTTCAAGTTTTGGATCTTGTAAAGTTTCCATAATATATTTACCGAACTCTTCCCCTGTCGTTCCCGTGTCCCTTCCAGTAACTTTCAGCTTTTTCTCATATAAAGCACAGATATCTAATGCCATTTCAAGCTTTTTAGCCTTTTCTATGAAACCAATATGATTTAAGAGCATAGCAGAAGCTTTAATGATACTAGTTGGATCTGCGTATTTAGTCCTTCCCGTTTCTACCATTCTAGGTGCCGTGCCGTGGATAGCTTCAAACATCGCATATCGTTTTCCGATATTTGCACTTCCCGCAGTTCCTACTGATCCCTGAATTTGTGCAGCTTCATCAGTTATGATATCTCCATATAAGTTAGGAGCCACAAATACTCTAAATTCTTTCTGGCGTTCTGGATCAATTAATTTTGCCGCCATGATATCAATATACCAATCATCAAACTTAATCTCTGGATATTCTTCTTTTGCTAGTTTTTTCGCCATATTTAAGTACATACCATCTGTAGTTTTAATTACATTTGCTTTAGTAATTAATGATACTCTATTAGCTCCAGTCTTTTTAGCGTAATCAAAAGCTAATCTTAAGATCCTATCAGTACCTTGTTTGGTATGGACGCAAAAATCAAAAGTTAAGTCCTCTGTTACATTAATTCCCTTTGAACCTAATACATAAGCTCCTTCTGTGTTCTCCCTAAAAAATATCCAATCAATGCCCAATTTGGGAACTTTAACTGGACGAACATTTGCGAATAAATCTAATTCTCTACGCATAGCAACATTTGCGCTTTCTAAATTTGGCCACTTGCCCGTAGTTAAGTCAGCTGACGAAGGAGTATGGGTAGGTCCCTTGAGAATCACATGGCATTTCTTTAACTCAGTCAGAACATCATCTGGTATTGCTTTTAATAATTTCGCTCGATTTTCAATTGTTAATCCTACAATATCTTTGAATAGAATCTTACCGCTTTCTACTTCTTCCTTTAAAAGAAACTTCAAAATATTTTCGGCATGTTTGGTTATTTCTGGGCCAATATAATCTCCGCCAGCTACTCCTATGATGAGTGGTTTCAATGTCGAGTAGTCAATCCAATCTGCTCCTTTTTTTAAATCTTCAATTCTTTTTAATTGAACTCTTACCAATCCTTCAAAGTGGTCTTTTGCCTTTTGTACTACATTTTCCATTTTTTATTTCCTCTAATTACATTTCATTTTTTTTTGATTTGCTTTTTTTTTAAATTATCAGCATTTATTAAAATTTTTTATTTTCATAAATAAATAAAAAAGGTTAATTGAAATTTGTAAAAATGCAATTTGGATATTTTCCTCAACTTCCAAACAAAATCTCATCCCAAGGTTGACGATATAATCCTGCACGTTGACGTTTTTGATCAAATATATGTCCCATCATCCCAATCGTTCTTCCTAGTACGAATAATCCATTCAATGCTTCACTATCAATTACGTCTTCAATTTCCTCTTTGGTGAAATCCAAATTTTCGAGTAAATCCAAAAATGTAATACCAATACATCCATCAACATTTAATATTAAGTTATTTCGCTTAGAAGTTGTGAGTTTTTCTACTTCCAATGCATAATCTAAGTGAGGATGTTCTGGAAAATTCTTAAAAACGAATTCTTTGAGTAAAGTTACACGGATGTCTGGATTTTGAACTGATTTTATCCTATGGCCGATTCCCGGAATATTCACTTGTACTACATTTTTCATATAACTTACAAATTCTAGTGGAATCATTTGTTTTTGTAATGCTTCTCTAAAATATTTTGCTGCATCTGAAATTGCTCCCCCAAAACGAGGTCCGATTGTCAATATTCCCGAAACAAGAGAGGACATTAAATCTTTACCTGCACGTGCAGTGACGATCGCATTATGAGCTCCACTTACAGCAGGTCCATGGTCGGCAGTAAGTTTTATAACCATTTCTATGAATTCTTGAGCGAATTCTGGTAATTCTTTCTTAAACCACAGAAGACCGATCACATACCCAATCGACTTATGTTCGCGGATTATTTCATCAAGTCCAAAACCCGCAAAGGTTGGTACATCTCCACGATCATCTGAAATAGTGACAACAACATCAGTTTGGCGTCGAACTATTCCAAGACGAACGGCCTCATTATAATCAAGTGGAATGTTCGGTGGGTCTACTTCTTTAATGGATTCAATTTTGCCTTCAGATTTTAATTTATCAAATGTTTCTTTGATAAACTTATCGAAATCTTCGTAAGAAGTTGGAACTATGGCTCCAGCTTTTTTAAGTGCTTTATTTTTTGCTTCAGCAGTTTCTCTATCACTTCCAGCCATTGCACCCGCATGTCCAAATTGTAATCCTTTAGGTAAAATTCTTGCAGCAGTTCCTGTTACCCATATAGCAAGAGGTTTTTTGATCTTTTTACTCTTTAAGGCATCAACTATTTCATATTCTTCGGTACCTCCAATTTCACCCAAACAAACTAGCATTTTGATTTTTGGGTTTGCTTCGTATCTTAAAATGTGATCGATTAGGCGTGACCCTGGATAGCGATCTCCTCCTATTGCGATACATTCGTAGACTCCATCTGTATTTTGGGCAATCATGAAATTCATTTCATTACTTAAACCACCAGACTTTGAAACAAAACCTACTGACCCTGGACGATATAATTTTGAGAGTATAATATTTTCAAGTGTTCCTGCGGTATTCCCGATTTTAAAAGCCCCAGCTCTTATACCTCCTACTGTAGCAGGACCTATTATAACTTTATTACGTTTCCTAGCAATCTTATTAAGTAATTGACTTTGCCTTTCTGGCACTCCTTCGGCAATAATTACAACGACTCGAATCGTATCTGAATCAAGTGCTTCCTTACTAGTATCATATGCAGAGCGAAAAGATGCAAAATTTATCATTACATCTGCCTTAGGATGCTTTTTTATAGCCATATTTAACGTTTTATAAACTGGAATAACAATTTCGCCACTCCCCCAGAATACTTTATGATACGCAACCGCAGCCTCTTGAGTAGGTTGAATCATAGCTGCAACAGAAGGTGTTTTTCGACGACATACATAATCAAAATCTAACATTCTGAGAACTGGAGCTGCTTGTAGTCCATATATTATGGCCTGTGTATTTTCATTAAAAAGTTCGTAATCTTCCATTTATTATTCACCTCTTATTTTTTCAACCATTCGTGCTACTGGACGCGTCATACTGCTATAACGATCGTAAATTTCAATTGGGATGCCTGTTTCTTCTCCAACTTGTCTCATTAAATCTAAACCTTGCTTCTCATTGGGTCCCCCTCTTCGAACTAAGATTTTTACATTAGCTTTCTTTAATTTATCCACTGATTTCTTTATAGCTTTAACAATTCCACCGAAAGTTGCTTTGACATCTGTAAAATTAGCAATTCCCCCACCTATAATAAAATATTTTTCGCGTCCTTTAGGATCGGGGTTTTCAGTTATGAGATCTATTAATGTTTGAGCATATATTTCTGTATGTTCTTGACTAGGATTACCTGAATATTCACCATAATTAGATAATTCCTTTTCAAGTCCCAAATCTGCGATTGTATCTGTATAAACAACACTCGCTCCTCCACCCGCAACCATAGTCCAGATTCTTCCGTTCCTGTTTAAAATGGTTAACTTTAATGAGGCTCCAGTTTTTTCGTCAAGCTCCATAATTTTCTTTTCTTCAGCACTCATTATTTGGCCAAAAGCTGCTGGAAATTCAATGGGTTTTTCAGGATTACCCCATGTATCAGTATGAAGAAATGCAGCAGTATTATCGAGTCTCGCTTTCACATCTAAAGGAACAACTTTTTTATCTTTCGTAATAGCAAATGGATTAATTTCTAAAAATGTAAAATCTTGATTAATAAAGACCTGATAAAGCCCCTTAATAAAAGGGATTATAGTATCTTTTAAATCTCCAAGATTTGGAATTTTCCCTTCTAAATCAAAAGTATTTATGTCAGTTTCAACAGGAATGGGAACATGAACCACTTTATCCCAGTTTTCCTCAACAAATATCCCTCCTTCAAAACTAAAATGAATTACATCATTATTTCTTTCCGTGGTGATTGAAACATAATATTCTTTTTCGTGAGGAATGAAAGGTTCTACAAGTAAACGCTTCAAGGCTACACTAACATTTCCAATTTCGCAGACTCTATCTAAATTGCTATAACAGAAATCTTTCATTTCATCACAATTTGCATCTAGTAAGAGTAAATTTGCCTTCCCTCTTTTTCCAAAAAGTTGGTCAGGTTTAACGACAACTTTTTCTGTATTTATCCACGAATTATCTGAGATTGTTTTTTCTAAATCAGTCTCGCAATTAATTACCACTAATTTATTATGATAATCAAAATCCGGATAATATTTTGGTAATTCGCTCGCTATGAGCTTTTTAGCATCATACTCATAAATATTTTTTTGAGCCAATTTTCTCTCATTCTCTTATATTAATTTTAACATTATGTCAAAGATTTATAATAAGTGTAAACTCAACTTTAATAAATATTTTACCTACATGATTAATATGGGATGTAATTCCCTCAGAACCCCTCTTTAAGAAAAAAAAAATGCATGAAATATAGAACTCAATAAATCCTTTTCGAGCTTAAGTTGAAAAATAATAAGTTAATAAGGGATAAAAACAAAATTCAATAAAAAAATTAAATTCATAATAATAATTTTCAGTGACAACCTTAAAACCTAAAAACTGTGCAATTAATATAATTCGCAAGAAGAAGGAAATATATTATTCGCTATTTGCTGTCGTTTTTAGTTTTTTAATCTATTTTTTAATTGCTGCTTTAATTGATGTGGCAGATAGTCAACCAATCTTTCCATTTTTTTTATTGATTTTTGGAATATTATTAATTCGGTATAATCTTGACGCTTATTTTGCGTCGAGAGAGGAATTGAATTTTAAATTTATCTTAATATTATTCATTTTATTTGGTTTGTCGCTTACATTTATTCTTTGTGCTATTTTTGGTTTAGTGCTATTTCTATTCATCAATTTTGCATATATAATCACAATTATTATTAACTTTCTCGCATCCATCTTAATGTACTATATACTTAGGAAAGAAATTCAGAAATATTACCTAAAAAAGAATATGGAATTATACAATGAAAATTAGATCTGCATTTTCAAGGAGATATATAATTTTTGTTATTATAACAACTTTATTTTTAGTTTGCTCTAGAATTGTCTTTTATTACTTTCAAGATGAACTTTCAGGTTTTTTTTTTATGGATTTGCTTATGAGAAATAGAGATTTAAATTTTAACACCAATTATGATTTAATGTATAACGGGGTATTTCAATATTATGAGGAAAATCCTTTAATAGATGAGAAAGCAATATATCTTTACTTTTGGTATTTTATTTTTTATCCTTTTTACATATTACCGTATGAAATATCATTATATTTATGGGATTTTCTAAGGTTAACCTCAGCTATTTACATATCCTTAAAAATAGTAAAAATTACATCAAATAATCGAGAATTATACTTTTTCTTTCTTTTTTCTGCTATTGGGTATTTTACTGATATGTATTTGAATAATACGAATTGGTTAATTCAATTGTTATTAATAGAATCATACTATCAATTCCAACGTGAAAAAAAAATTCTTTCAGGAATTCTATTTTCTTTTGCAGCATTTAAAGTGACTTTGATTTTATTTCCATTGATTTTAATAATTATTAAAAAATTAAAAGTGAAACACTTAGCCTATTTCATAACTCCTTTAATCCTCATTTGTATTCCTTATTTCATATTCCCTGAATATTTTATATCCATGGTTTCTAATTGGTTTGAAGTATCCGACACATCAACAGATCTCTCTCTAATTAATATCTTTTTAAAATTGTGGCGATTGATTCAACCTGCTCACTTGTTGTATGTGAGTTTTATTACTCTCATCATTCTACTAAATATTAGTAATGAAAAAATTAAGGATAGGATTGCTATAACTATTTATATATTTGTTTCTATCTTTTGGATTTTAATTTGGGTGTTGATTTTAGAATTTGCGTTATTTATTTAAATTTACACAGAAATTAATTACCCTTTTTTATCAAAATCATAATAGAAGATAAAGATACAAATGGAATGCTTAAATAATTTAATAGTGGAGCAAAACAAGCATACCCAAATAATTTGGTCAAGAATAGAGAGTTAAAAATGATTCCTGTAAATAAATTTAGAATTATAATGATAATGTAAGTTGATTGGTATTTGCTAATTTTTATGGTTACGAATGCAGTTATTAATAGGATTAGAGATCTAAAGATTTCGAAAAACGGTAAAAGGATATATAATGGTAAATAGACTACTTGGCTTAAATTAATAAATTCATTTATCCAAAGCATCAAAATTAAGTTAATAAACAAAAGAACAAATACAAAAATAATGTTAGCGTATACTAATTCCTTTAGAATTTTATAACTGTAATTTATTTTCACTTACATTCGCACCCTTATGAATTAATTTTTAGTTTTGTTAAAACTTGTACTATTTACTTACAAAAATGAAAGTATAAATACTTTCATAACGCAATAATAAATATATCCTTTCTTTACAAATGAAATTCCAAATTAAAAGGTTATAATGTGATCTTAAATGTCTCAAGATAAGATTCGATGTAGTAAGTGTGGTAATTTAGTGCAAAAAGATTTAACATATTGCATTCACTGTGGTTCATTATTAGAACCCGCGCCGACAAGTTCGCCCGCACCAATTCAATCGACATCATCCACACCACCCCCTACAACTCCAATTAAAACTAAAACGAATATACCCTATAAGACTATTATATATTTTGCTGCAGTCGCATTAATAGATTTAATAGTCTCTTTCTTTGTGATGAATGGTTTTCAATTACCTATAGCTTCATTTGGCCAGTTATATTTAATTTTCTTTTTAGTAGTAGCATTTTCTCTTGGTTTATTATGGTTAGCGGGAGCAAATACAAGTTCCAGTGGAGGGAGTGGCGGTGGATATGAAGGATGTGGATATGTTATTGGAGCTATTGTAGGAATAGCCATAGGTGTCCCAATTATTCTAGCCAGCACTTTCTCGACTATCGCAACTTCAATAGGAGATGCTATAAGTGAAGCTATAAATAATGCAATTAGTGACGCATTTACAGAAATGTTTGCTGATGTCGAAATTCCTGGTTTCGAACCATTATTATTCCTTGGTTTGTTCGCAATGCTATCAATAATTATAATGTATCGATATCATTTAAAAACCAAGAAAAATTCCTTATCCAATTAAATCAATCTTTTTTTTTATTTTTCTATTAATCAAAAACATGATTATAAATAAGAATAGCACGAAACGAAACGAATATATCCAAGATAGACCAATTTTACAATTAAACAACAAAACATATAAATTTTCAAATAGCCAATTAGCCACTTTTTTCATTATAAGTCCTATTTTATGCGTCTCAATTTATTTCTTTCTTAGTCTCCGAATGAATTACTGGATCTATGAATTTACATCAACATTTATCTCATTTCTTTTGAATCTATTATTTAATCTTAATTCACAAGTAATTATTTATCCCGAGCAGGATATTTTTCCATCGATATTTATTCCAAATCATCCATTTGATGGAACTTACGCTATTACTATTAATTGCATCGCAGGGCATATCTTTAGTTTCATGATTGGCGTAATACTCTTAGTTCCTTCCTCAAAAATAGGTTCAATTAAAAAGGAGTATGTATGGAGGAAAATTAAGGTATTAGTTATTTCAACATCCGGTATTTTTCTATTAAACGTGTTTCGTATTATATTTTTATTATATTTCAATTTTAAAGGTATTCCATTTGAAATTATTCACGAATCTTTATTTTTTTTATCAGCTGTAATTGGAGCGTTATTTTTCGTTATCATACTTGAACATTGGCTTCCCGAATTATTTGTATCAATATATTATTTATATCGATTAATTTATTCTAAAGTTCAGTAACATCGAGATTTTCTAATGGAATCCATCCTATTTTTCCAATTTCATTTACAATCCTTGCCCATCCACTTTCTATTTCTTTTATTTTGACAAATTCTCCCTTTGATGCTGAGATCTCAAAAGAATTATAAGCACGGATGAACTGGAACTCTTCAGATGAATCCTTTACTGGAGTAACGAAGGCTTTAGGAACCCAACCAAAAATTCCATCCTTATTTTTACAATAAAGCCATCCTTCCCATTGAGTAGGTTTTTCTTTGCCATTGACAATTTCACCCTATTCAGCCTGAAAAGGAATCAACACTTCTGAATAATGAGATTTAATCACTTTTACTTTATTTATCATCAAATCTTTTCACTTTTTCTTCAATATCTTCTCCCTTTAGAATTAACACATTCTTAACTAGTGGAATATCAAACGTGCTAAAAATTTCCTTACTCTCGTATTCGAGCAATCTTATGATAATAATCTCCTTTGAAGAAAATTTGGTTGAATCTCATAGAGAACAAGACTAAAAGTAGATTTAAATTTAAAATCGCTTAGTAATTAATAATACTTATTTTAATACTCTATAATTTGAATCAATACATTATTTTTTGCTTTTTGGGAGAATACCTTAATAAATAATAGAACGAATAAAATAATATCAAGAATGAACTCTGAATTAAAAGATGAAAACCTCAAATGATGATTTGAATCAGGGTCAACCTGAAGAACCAAGTCTTATTAAGATGGTAATGTTTTCAACTGGATATTTTTTGAATACTTATTTAATGATAGCTTTTAATAATTTTGTCTGGACTTTCTATGAAGGAGAGCTTGGTTTAATCAGTATAGTCTCTTTATGGCCAATTTATATGGCAATCGCAAATACCCTATACATAATATGGAGTATGTTGATTAACCCTGTTATAGGATATCTTACAGATAAACCCTTCAAATGGACCAAAAAGCGAGGGTTTCATACACCATGGATCATTATCGGAGCGATTCCTACAATTATTCTGTTTTTCTTCCTATTTACACCTCCTCAAGTATCAGGGATTGAAAGTGTATTGCCTATTCTAATATATTATGTAATATTCGTATTTTTATACGATATGTCGTATTCCCTTCTTCAAACTCATTCTTTTGGAGCTTTTGCTGCACATTTTAGGGGAGATACAACGCGTAGAAAAGGAGGGATATTGACTCAAATTTTTACCCTTATAGCAAATTTCTTAGCAATTACAATCTGGTCACTAGTAATTGATCCTGGGAATCCAACATCGTTCACAATCGCAGCGTTTATCAGCATTATTATACTTTTATGCTCACTTGCAGTATTTATACCTGGATCCAAGGAAACTAAAGTGATAAAAGAGAGATTTATCGTAGGGCATGACAACTCGGATAAAACTTCCTTTTTTAAAACTATGAAGATGGGTTTGAAACAAAAAAATTTCATGTTGGCTGTTTTCTCTTATCTTACATTCATGACTGCGTTTGGTCTTATGAGCATGAATGCCGTCAACTTTGTTGATGATGTTCTACAAGAGGGGCAATACATAAGAAGTATTGGTTCAATCTTAATGCTTTTATCTTCTTTTATAACAATGCCTATATGGGCTCGCTTAGCTAAAAGAATAGGGCATTCGAACACTTATGCAATTGGTTTAGCTTCCTACGGAGTAAGTCTATTATTAAACCTCTTTATTGTGAATGCGTTTCAGTTCTATTTAACAAGCATCCTAAACGGAGTATCAGGATCCTTGTTCTTGATTATGTTATCACCCGTTTTGGCTGATTGTTACGATGAAATCGCTGTGAAAACAAAAAAACATCACCAGACTACTTTGCTTGGAATTAGAAATTTTTTCGTTCGCACATCTGTAATTATTCAGAGTTTTACTATAGCAATTATACACGCACTCACAATTTATGACCCATTAGATGTTTCTCATCAGTTTAATGTCTTAGTAGGTCTTCGGATAATTCAAGGATTAATTCCTTTCCTTTTTTGCAGTGTGGGTGCGTTAATCTTTTATAAATGGTTTGATCTGAAAGGCATCAAAAAACAAGAAGTTACTCGTAAATTACGAGAATTAGGTTTATAATGGTTATTAAAAATGTATTTGAGAAAGTAATCCGATGGTAAAAATTATAGATGATATGAACTCATATCCGTTTTTTTTATTTAAAACTATATCAGCAAATCAACAACAGAAAAAAATACTGTTATCACTATAATAATTATACCTATAATTAAGGCACTTAAATTATACGTTCTATATTTTTTCCTGTCGATACTCACGGTTTTGGTTGGAACCATTTTCTCTTTTCCATTGACAATTTCTTTTTCCTTACCTTTATTATTAATCGTATTTCTCCATTCGATGTTTGCTGCCGCAAATTTATCTTTGTGTCCCTTTAATGGGCCAATTTCGCATTTCATTATGATCCCACGATTGTGTTTCTTATTTCGAATTATATTTGCTCCCGAAGTAAAATTACCCCCTGAAAATGCTACTAATTTCCATAAATCCCTTTTTTCTTTATCTTTATTTGTTACATTTTCCTTAACCTTCATTATCGGTTGACGAACATGAGAATGGTGACCAAATATTAAATCCCAATTTTTGTCTGGACAAGGATATATTTTTTTCTTGAACCATTTTCTGACTTTGATCTGAAATTTTGAATATTTTTGTGGAACACCAGTTAAGAGCGCTTCAGCATCTTTTCGGACTCTAGTCCTTACATATTTTTCATTTTCGAAACCCCAATGAGGAAAGAGGATGTTAAACTTTTTTGGACAATGATACGAGTTTACTCCGTTATGATTATAATTTGAAATACAATCCCAATTTTTTTGATTACTCCATTCTGTGGCAGTAGATATATTTATAGGTATATCTCGGACTAAGATATTTGGAACATCATTACGACCAAATACATCAAACCTAGGATCCGCTTGTATTTGGTTTAATGAAGTATGAAAATCCGCATTACTAAAATCTATGCTGTGATTATTGCTTAAGCACAATAACCATTTTGTGTCATTTGTTAATAGTGTTTTTAATTGAGTGAGAATTGGAGGGTCTTTATGTCTTTGCTTTGGAACAAACCCTTTTTTTAAAGATACTATTCCTTCAAGATTACCAACGATAATATTAACCCCTTTAAAAAAATCTATTACATGTTGTTCAAATTTCAACTTAAAATCATTCATCTTCATGATATCCCCAACAAACCCTATTTTGAACTTAGGTTCCGTTATCTTATTTAAAGGAATCTTAAACAACTTATCTTCATCTTGAGTGCGATTATCATACCTAACCTTAATTTCACCTTTTGGAATCTTATATTTTCTAGCTCTCATACATTCTCTTATAACACTCAATATGGAAAAACCTGCAACACTTCCTAAAATATAAACAATAGAATCCATAATTGGACTTTCAAAAAGCCGTAAAACTAGAATAATTGCAATAATTAATACAGCTATTCCCGGCAATGTTAAATGTTTAATACCCCAATATATTGTTTCCTCCAAATCATAAGGAGTGAACCCCCACCAATGAGTTTTAGTATTATTATTGCAAGGTTTGACTGAATATGGTTTTGTTGTATAATAATCGTCTAAAATTTCATCATTTACAGTTGTTAGGACCATTCTATCATCTCATATTGATTTTTAGTTTATTAACATTGGATATTATTTTATACAACCATCTTGCTTATATATCTTACTTATTTGTATATAAACCCTAACTGACTTACTATCCTAATTGACATGAAAAGAAAGCAGAAATGGGCATTATCGTCGGGACTATGATTCTCGTGATGACAAGAATTTTCTTAGCCATTCAATGATATATCGCGTAAAAGATGGCTTAGAATTGAAAACTAAACCGGTTGTATTAGGTATATTTGAAGTAAAAGAAAGGAATTACTAAAAAGTACATGATTAGATGTATAGAAATTTCAGAATTTTTAACATTAAGCACTATCTTGTGCTTTGGATGAATAATCGTTCTTTATTCTGCTCTTTTTCCCATTTCTTGCGCTCAGAGCGAAGTTTGAAAAGATCAATATCTTTATAGATTAAATCTTCCTCTTTTGCAGGAATAATTCGTTCAGTCCGGTCTTTTTCCGGAGTATAAATCAATGATTCTCCAAATTCCCCAATATTAGCGAAAAATGAATAAGCATAAATGGATCTGCGTGCATCAAAATGGGCTGCTTTAAAATCGGCTGTTACTGGTGTAAAAGCGGGATTAAGAATTATATCTATAGGAGGTTCGAAATTTTTTAATTCTACTCTTAAATCCATATCAAGAAAGTCTCGACAAATAGCGATTGCTATTCTACCATATTCGGTATTACAAATAATTGTTTTCCGTGGCATACTGCTAACATTTATTCCTTCTTTAAAGTGTTTTCCAGCTCCGGTACTAATGACTGCTGGAATATGCTTCTCTTGTTCCCAAAGAATACCCTCTGGTCCAAAAACCTTACAAATATTTCGTTTTGTTTCTTGATCATGAAAAGAGCCTGGAACTATGTACATCTCGTATAATTTGGTTAAATCTGCTATCTCTTCCAGAAATTCTCCATAGTTCAGATCAATTGCCATTTCTGGAAAGAGTAAAAGATTCACCCCTTCATCATTAGCCTTTTCGATCATATTTTTAACTTTTGATTTAATTGCTTCAACCTTATTCTCTCGAAGGTTTAGAAGTCCTGAAGTTTTCATCTCGTAGAATTCATCAATTATATTACCCGTCTTTGATATTCCTATTTGAGCAATGCCTACCCTACATTCTCTCTTTTGAACTTTAGGATATTCCTTAAACAAATCTCTATAGACAAGTTCATATTTCTTTCTTCCCATTCTCTCGATTGCAACTCGTCTTTCTTCTTCGGTGAACTGACGTGCTTCCCCTAATCTGGGAGATTGGCTGCTTTCAATAGGACAAGAAGGAGCAATTATACCTATAGTACTTCGGGAGATTGAAGGTTCTTTTATAGTAATCAAAGCGGAAAAGAGAATTGATTCTTCCTTCTCTACTCTATTTAATCGATCTTGAACTTCCTTCTCCTTATCTTTATAACCTGCCTTACCAAATAATTCTACAGCAGACTTTAAATATCGTGCTCCTATTCCTAATAGTTTTCCTTTTTCTTTAAGATCTGTTTCTTCATCAGCTTTGATTAGGTGCCATGCTGCATCAAAATATATGGATGTTGCTTGAGCCCAATCAGCTCCACTCTCAAAACCACCCTTTTCATAAGAATTAGCTGCTTTACTAAGCGTTATCTTAACTTTCGGGTATAAATCTTTTTTAATGTTCATTTCAATGGATTCATCAAATTTACAGCCATATTCAAGCGCTTGACAAAAAGTTGAATTCCCAGAAGCTAGTAATTTTAACTTTGTATCTGTGAAAAGATCACTGGCTTTAGCAAACAACGTTGCTGCTTCGGAAAATCTGTAAGGATCTTCATATTTTTCAGCAAGTTCCATATTTTCCCAAGCTCTGCACAGATAATAAACAGCTTCTAATTCCTCTCGTTCTCGTTTGATCTTAAATAAAATACATATATCTCTGAATTGAGAAGATGCAAGAGCAAATCTTTCTGCAGCTGCAATATGTTCACCTTGTTTTCCTAAAATCCTTGCTTCTTCAAGGTTTATTCTCGCGTTACAGTGATTCATCCTTACTTGAGCTATTTTTTCAAATTTTTTTATTCTCTCTTTTTCAAATTTTTCTCGTGATCGCTCATGAGATTTTTCTAATATTCCTATTGCTTTCTCAAAGATTTTAGCTGTGTTTTTAAAGCTTTCTATAGCTTCTTTATGCTTTTCTTGCTTACTGAGTTGTTCTGCTTCTTCCAATGATATCCAACCAGAATAATAGAATGCTTCATAACCGTAACTTGACAATTCTATTAAAACATCATAAGCTTTTTTATAAAATTCTTTGGCTTGTATATGATTTTCTCGTATATGAAACGATTTAGCTTCTTCAATAAAATTCCAAGCTTTTACATAATTAAATTTCTCAATAATTCTATTCTTTAGAAGGTTATATTTTATCATTTTTAGCGACTTACTATATGCTTCCTGAGCTTTCTTATAACTTTCTGCCGAATGTATAAAGTTACCCAATCGATCTTCTATACGAGCTATGTATTGACAACTAGCAGCTTCATAAGAATAATATCTTCTATCAGCACTTTCCTTAATTGTATGGAGGAGAATCTCCCGTGCTTGATTTAAGATAGCATTATCTCCGGCTGTAATAGCTAATTCCTCATATAGTAATCCAAGTCTCATTTGCTCCGTAAGAGCGCCAGAGCGAGACAATATACCATATTCAATGGATTTTTTTTGGGCATCTATAGCATTTGTGAGTTGTGTGATCCTGTCCTCTTTATTTTTAGCAATGTCAGCAAGAGTTTTATAAGCTTTATAGAGAGAAGTATAACCACCCGCTTGAGGAAATCCTCCTTCATATTTTAAACCAAATTTTTCGGCTTGTTTTGCATATTGAAGCATTATTTGGGCATTTTTTTCTTGTTCTCTTTTTGATTCAGCGAGAATAGTAAGTTGAGAGTAAGCTAATATCAAACCTTGGTATAACCATGCAGTTATATTGGGGGAATATCTTGGTCCATTCATTGCCTTGATTGCGTGTTTGATCCCTTTTTCAGCGTAAGTTTTACGTTGGGCAGTAGTGAAAAAACTCCTCTGAGAAGAATTAGTATAGTAGAGCGCAGGTAAAACGTTTGCCACAGTGCGAAAAGGGTTATAGGACAAAATATAGATCTTCCCACATTCCAAACAGTCTTCGATGTCAGTAAGAATTCTTTTTTGTAGATAATTAACTCTACCGCTATAGAGTGCAAAATAACCTATCGAAAAAAGGCATCCAATTATACTTTTTTTATTTTTGGTTTTTCTGGTAAAAAGTAAAGCTTTTTCTAATAATTCTATTCCTTTATCAAGATATCTCTCTTGTTCTCTTTCATCTTCAACGAATTGATATCCAAAAAAGCAATAGAAACTTCCTGCTGCTGAGAAAACTAGATTGAGAGCATAGGGATCATCACAATTATCAACAAACTCCATGCTTTTTTCACATTTCGATAGGTAATTCTCTGCATATTCCCTCCAATACTCATTTTCCTTAAAATTTGTAATTGATAATTCACTAAAACTAATTATCGCTTCCGAATTAAATGATTCGGACAAAATTTGAATATTTCCAATCTTTCTTGAGATCTCCCAAGCCTTTTTAGCAAACTCTCTTCCTTGTTGACTAAGTTGTTTTTGCTCTACTCGATCGATGTCACAGCCCGTGAGTAAATTTATAGAATCCGCTGCCCTAGTTAATGTTCTCGCAATACTTTCTTGATCATCCTCTAAAGAAAAAATAATACTTGATTCATTAAAAAGTTTATAAGCTTGGCGGTATGAACTTTGACCCTCCGTATCAGAAGTTGCGAGAAATCCACTTAAACAAGAGATTTCTGCTTCACATTCTAATTCAACAGCTTTATTTCCAAGTTGTTTAAAGAGCTTTTTTGCCTCTTTATAGGCTTTAATAGCATACTTGATTTGTTTCAAGTATTCCTCAGCAGTTTCAACTGTATCAGCAGCTCCGTAGTGAGAATCTCCAAGATTTTTATAATTATCTGCAGCTTTATCTATAAGATTTTCATCTAAATAAAAGTTGACAGCTTTTTCATATAAAACTGCCGCTTCAATCCAATTGTAATTTCTTTCCTCTTCTCTTGCTTTCTCTAATAAGGTCTCTTTATTATGTTCTAAAGTCATTTAGGATCACTAATTTGATAATTCTTGTTTTATTTCGACCTTAACTGTTTAAAATTAATTACTTTGAATGATTAATAAACATTCAGTTCAGTTTATAATGTTTTACTATTTCATAGAAAATTAATTTCTCTCAAATTCAAAATGTTTTAATGATGTCTAGATTGCTACATCTAGTTTGAATGGAAAGGGAGAAATAATTAACCAATCAACAATCATTATCTAAAAATATGTAGAAATCCAACATGTTTTTATTTAACAAGGCTTTATTTTTCTCAATATTGGGTTTTTATGCAGTGATGTAAAAGATGGTTATAAGTGATAATACTAACCTAACAATCAAATTAAAAGATGGAAGAAAGCTTGGTTACATTGATTTAGGCAACAAGGATGGAAAACCTTTGTTTCATTTTCACGGTTTTCCAGGATCTCGCCTTGAGGCAACGCTTCTAGCTGATAGAGCAATAATAAAAAAGATCCGAGTTATTAGTATAGATAGACCGGGAATGGGGCTTTCAGATTTTAAAAAAAATCGCACGCTCTTAGATTGGCCAGATGATGTTGTTGAATTAGCTGATGCTTTAGGGATAGATAAATTTGCAATTGAAGGAATATCAGGGGGAGGTCCATATGCTTTAGCCTGTGCTTATAAAATTCCTGAGCGATTAAAATCTTGTGGGATAATAAGTGGTTTAGCTTCAAAAGATCTTGAAATTGAAAAAAAATTTAAATTATTCTCTATTATTGGAATTTTTCCTTGGTTATTAAAGTTGATGATGTGGTTTCAATCTCGTAGTATGAATGATTTAGAAAAAGCAGAAAAAAAAATGAAAAAAAGTTCTAAAAAATTTCCAGAAGCTGATAGAATAATATTTGATGATCCTCAAATTCTATCTTTATTTATTAAGGAAAGTGCTGAAGCTTTTCGCCAAGGTAGTAAAGGAGCATCTTATGAAGGAAAAATTTATGCAAGATCTTGGGGTTTTAACCTTGAAGATATATCTCCAAAACTTAAAGTGTATATATGGCATGGAGACGCCGATGTGAATGTACCTGTAGCTATGGGTCGTGGGATGTGTAAGTTAATTCCTAATTGTGAAGGGAAATTTTATCCTGGCGAAGGACACTATTCTACGATTTTTAAATATTTTGAAGACATAATCAGCACTCTCATTTCCTAGATAAAAAGAGAGCTTTTTTACCTTTTTCAATTTTCTAAAAAAATTGACACTAAATATCTATTGAAAATAGTTTATCAAGTGTAGTTTTAAGTCCTATTTGCTTTGCTTTATTACTTAAAAAGGCTAAATCAATTGTTTTTTTATTTGCATGAAACAATGTCAAAAAATCAACGGCATCTTGATATTCTAGCAATTCAGAATGGGGTATATCATCAATTAAACCCATATATATTAATTTACCAATTAAAACATATTCTAAAGGTGCAATAAATAAATCTTTTCCTAGTATTTTTTCTTTTTTAGCGTGATTTAATACTTCATGCTCGTGCTTCTTATCGGCAACTTTTATATCTAACCTTAAAAAACTATTTTTGTCAAATATCGAAATATTAGTTTTTTCTTGATATGCTAATTTAAACTGATCATCCAACACATCAAATTTATAGGCTTTAAGTAATCCTATAAACTGAGAAATTTTTGAGTAGTCATCTTCGATTATGATATCGATATCTTGAGTAGCTCTTACGTGACCATAATGGATTACGGCAATTCCTCCTACAATAACGTATTTAAGCTTTGTGGCTTTGAAGATAATTTCTAGACGAGATAAAATGTTTTCTATTTCAGCCAAGATGATTATACCTCCTTTTAATGGCTTTAAGTTTCTCTTTAAAAGATAAATTATTTCTAATTCGTTGTTGAATTTCTTCTTCAGTTAGATCGACATTCCTAGTAGAAATTCCATCTCTCATTAATTCAAAAGTACTGTGAATAAATTTATCAGCTATTTCAAGAGTATCAACCTTTATCTCAATAAGTCTCCTTGCAGCTTCTATTTCTTTTTGAACTTTTTGTTTTCTTAGAAGGAATAGATAATTCTTAGAAAATAATTCCTTTTCGTCGTTAGTAGAATCAGAATCCATTTTTTTTGCTTCACTTTTTATTTATAAGCCTTTTCTTATTGATAAATTATAATTTCTCTAAATATATTTATAATAAATTCATATAAATCCATTTGGAAAATCATTCATTCTTGAGACAGCCTAAATAATAAGATTATAATATATTAGTATAAACTTTTTTTAATTATCTTATCCATTTTACATTATTAAAAAGGAAAATAATAAGGGAATTAAATGAGTTTTAGAACAGAAAAAGATGTTCTAGGGGAATTAGAAGTTCCAAGTGATGTTTATTGGGGTATAAATACTCAAAGAGCAATCCAAAATTTTCAAATAAGTGGAAAACCATTCCCTAAGATATTTATCATTTCGTTAGGACAGCTTAAAAAAGCGTGTCTATTAGGAAATATGGAGTTGGGTTTAATCGATAAAGAAATTGGAGCTGCGATCTTACAAGCCGTTAACGAGATCTTAAACGAAGAGAAACACTTAGATCAATTTCCAATTGATATCTATCAAACTGGAAGTGGGACTCAAACAAACATGAACATGAATGAGGTGTTAGCTAACAGAGCCTCTCAAATCTTAGGATTTCCTATGGGCAAAAAACATCCCGTCCATCCTAATGATCATGTAAATAAAAGCCAATCTTCTAACGATGTCATCCCAAGTACCATGCATATATCAACTGTGCATATGATCCAAAAATTAATGCCAGTATTAAACAGTTTAAAAGAAGTTCTAGCTGCCAAAATTGAAGAATTCGAAGATATTGTCAAAGTAGGAAGAACTCATTTACAAGATGCTGTTCCAATACCACTATCGTTAGAATTTAAAGTCTACAAAAAGCAAATTGAAATTAATACTGAGCGATTAAATAAGGTATTGGATGAGTTATCCTACATTCCAATAGGTGGTACTGCATTAGGAACTGGATTAAACGCTCATAAAGATTTTGACAAACTCACTGTATCCCATCTCTCAAAAATAACTTCGCTATCCTTTAAACTCAATCCAGTAAAAGCAGAAGGAATATCCTCACATAATACTATAGTTTACGCTAGCAGTAGTTTAAGGTTATTAGCATTATCGCTTTTAAAAATGGCAAACGATATACGCTGGATGGGTAGTGGTCCAAGAGCGGGTCTTTCAGAGTTAATTCTACCGCAAAATGAACTGGGATCGTCTATAATGCCTGGAAAGATTAATCCTACCCAATCTGAAGCTTTAATTCAAGTATGTCTTCAAGTGATTGGAAATGATTCTGTCGTTACGAGTGGAGAAATGTATGGAAGCATTTTGGATTTAAATATGAGTAAACCGCTAATGATCGTAAATGTTCTTGAATCAATTGACATTTTAATTGGTGGAATTAATTCTTTTATTGGCAACTGTTTAGTAGGCATAAAGGCAAACACGAAGCAAATCGAATCGGACTTAGAGCAAATGTTAATGCTTATTACCAACCTAACACCAATAATAGGCTACGATAAATGTTCTGAAATTGCCCAACGGGCTTATAAAGAAGGTAAAACATGTAAAGTAGTAATTAAGGAGATGGGTTTAAAAATTGACAATTTGGACGAACTTTTAGACCCTAAAAATATGGTATAGGAGAATATAGAGGTGAAAGTATGACATTAGAAGAAATGACTTTAACTGAGGTTCGAGAGAATTAAAACACAATCCATTAAATCGTATTTAATTTTAAGTCTAAATAGAAAAATGTTCGGTTCTTCTAATAATCTCTTCCTGTAAATCTTTTCCTAGGTTTACATAATAATCGCTATAACCAGCAACACGCACAATTAGATTGCGATATTGTACTGGATCCTTTTGCGCAGCGCGCAATGTATTTGCCGAAACAACATTAAACTGAATATGATGACCCCCCATTTTAAAATAAGAGCGTATCAGATGAGTTATGTTATTAATACCTGATTCACTTGAAAAGAATTTAGGCGTAAATTTTTGATTTAATAAAGTCCCTCCAGTTCGAAGATGGTCAATTTTGCCTGCAGACTTTATTACCGAGGTTGGACCATTAATATCCATCCCTTGGACAGGCGAAATCCCTTCTGATAAAGGCGTTTGTGCTTTTCTACCATCTGGTGTGGCGCCAGTTACTTTTCCAAAATAAATGTGGACTGTTGTAGGAAGTAGATTTATTCTATGTACTCCTCCTCTAGTGTTCGAACGACTGTCAATGGCATTATAAACAATCTCAAAAACTTGTTGCGTGATAAGATCGGCGTAATCTTTATCATTCCCATATTTGGGCGTTCTAGAAATCAGTTTTTGCCTTATTTCCTCAAAACCTTCGAAGTCATTTTTAAGCACTTCGAGCATCTGTTTCATAGTATAAATATTATTGTCATAAACATTATATTTTAAAGAAGTTAAGCAATCAGTTATGCTTCCCATGCCAACTATTTGAATATAGGATGTATTGTATTTTGCTCCACCATCATTATAGTCTTTTCCATTTATGATGCAATCGTCAATAATAATTGATAAAAATGGGGATGGATTTTGCGCCCAAATCCGCTCTATTATTAGATTGCCTTTTATTTTAATGTCAACAAAATGCTTGATTTGTTTTGTATACGCTTCTAATAACTCGTTAAAAGTTTTAAAAGAGGTAGGATCTCCTGTCTTTAATCCCACTTGTTTACCCGTTAAAGGATCGTTTCCATTATGCAAAGCAATTTCAAGAATTTTCACAAGATTAAAGTATCCTGTTAAAATATACGCTTCTTTTCCAAAAGCTCCTGTTTCAACGCAACCACTCGCACCACCGTTTCGAGCATCTACTAACGATTTTCCTTGGCGTGTAAGTTCTTTGATAATGGCATCTGCATTAAAAACGGAGGGTTGACCAAAACCAGTTTTAATTATCTTAAGGGCTCTTCTAATAAAATCGTCTGGTGTTTTTTCACTTATTTGAATATTACTACTCGGTTGGAGTATTCTCATATCTTCAATTACATCTAACAATATGTAAGATAGTTCATTTACTCCATCAGAACCATCCTCTTTTAATCCACCAAGATTAATATTACAAAAATCTGTGTAAGTGCCGCTTTCTTCAGCAGTTACACCAACTTTTGGAGGTGCTGGTTGGTTATTAAATTTGATCCAGAAAGCTTGGAGCAGTTCGACAGCCCCTTCTTTAGTTAAAGTGCCATCGGAAAAATCTTTCTGATAAAAAGGGAATAAATGTTGATCAAGACGCCCAGGATTAAAGGCATCCCAGGTATTATATTCCGTAATAACGCCCAAATGAATAAACCAGTAATGCTGTAATGCTTCCCAAAAAGTTCTTGGAGCTTGAGCTGGAACATGAGAACAAATTTTAGCTATTTTCTCTAATTCTTTTTTTCTCATTGGATCAGATTCTTCTTCGGCTAACTTTAAAGCCTTTTTAGAATGTCTTTTAGCATATGCTATTATACTATCAGCTGCAATATTCATGGCCTTTAATTGTTCTCTTTTCGCGAAAGCGTCAGGATCGTTGAAAAAATCTAAATTTTCAATAGATTTTTGGATTTGTTTTTTAAAATCTAAAAAGCCCATGTTCCAAATGTTCTTACCCGCTACAGTGTGCCCTGGAGCTCTTTGTTCCATGAACTCGGTAAAAATTCCTGCTGAATATGCATCTATCCATTCTTGATCGACTTGAGAAAAGATTTTTTCCCTGACTGTTTTTCCTTTCCAAAATGGAATGATAATGTCTCTTGATTTTTGCTGCACATCATCCAGAACCTTGAAAGAAATTTTTTCCCGAGAATCCAGTATTTCTAAATCATTTAACGAATGACAACAAATTTCTGGGTAAGTGGGGGTCGCTTTTGGTTCCGGACCGCGCTCTCCAACTATTAGCTCACCGTCATTAAAACAAATCTCTTTATTTTTTAATATATATTCAAAAGTTTTAGCTCTAGCAACAGGGACTGTATATAAATGTGCTGCTCCTTTCTTATAAAATTCTGTTATTAATAAAGCACGCTCCAATGAAAGATATGGAATTGCTGAACGACTTTGTTTACGCAATTTCTTGATTCGTTCATTCATTTTGGATACCTTCAAACGCTTTATTCTTTATTAATATCGATTCAGTTACAAATAAAGAAGTAAAAAACACTAATATTTAGTTCGAATTTTAAATTTTAAATAATGATATTAAAAACAAATAATTCGTTATTATCTTCGTAGTTTTCATAATGAAAGGAAATGGCTATTTTGGTGGATGGATTACTGATGAACATGGATTGCCTGCTTATAATTATAAATGTAATCATTTAACAGATCCGATTGCAAAAACTAAAACTTCTTACGGTTTTTCAACAGATCATTTTCATCAATTAGGTAATGATAGAATAATGGGAACTGCTCATAACGGAGGATATGTTCAATTCTTAGACGGAACCAGAGGATTTAAATGGTTGACATACCAAGACAGTCATCATGGAAAACTTGGCGGAGGAATAGGGTTATATTATTTTGAGAACGACAAAACATACTTTTCAGATCTCTATACTATTGAGAATTTAAACAAATATACTAAATTTGAGAGAATATTTGGGATAGGGTATTTCAAGAAGAAATATAATTTTAATGGTATAGATATTCAACATAACATTTGTACTCCGTTTTCAGATGATCCCATAATTATATCCGAATTTTTAATTTCAACCGATTGTGATAATTCGGACGATAATAGAATAAAAATAATAGATTTTTGGGATGTTAATATCCACCCTATTTTAAAATCATTAATTGTAACTTGGAAAAATCGCAAGAGCTTCGGGATGTCTAAACTATTAAACCTAGTTGGAAGATTAGTAAAATTAATATTAAAAATAATTAGAAGCGATACAGAAAGTGCTAGAAGAAGGTTTGCTGGGAAATTTAAATATATTATCACCTTTAATTCGGATTTAAAAACGATTATTTTAACACCAAAATATAAAAAGAAGCCACCAGTTGCTAAGAGTGAGCCAAGTAAGTACGATTATTATCCCAAGTCCCTCTTTTTAGCTATGCTCAACCAAATAGATGTCAAATTTTTCATTAATAAAAGAAATTTATTCAAAGGAAATGAAATTTCGATAAATTGGGATTCAAGAGCTGAGTTAAGAAAACTTAAAAAGAGAGACTTATGCTTGGGTGCAGGGATTAGCCTAAATTTAAATAATAGTAGAAATAACAAAATTGTCACACTCTTCGGGTATGAAGAACTTGATAAAATTGAAGAACTAGTAAAAAAATACAAGCAAATTGTCGCAAATCAATCGATTTTAGAATGGAATGCAAATCAATGGAAAAATTCACTGATTAATTTAAGCATAAAAAATGAATCCCAACTTTCTCGTGAAACGATATGGCATTCATATTATACACGTAGTGCTTTATTTTACGACGAATATTATAAAAAGCATCGACTATATCAAGGTTCAATTTATTTATTTGGACATGGTATTGATGGTTCAATTCGAGATTATATTCTTTATTTAAATTCTCTTATTTTAATTAATCCCTCAATCGCAAGAGAATTCTTGCTTTTTAATTTATCTCTAATATTTAGTGATGGGAAATTACCATATTCATTATACGGCTATGGAAAGATATCTTCCGTTTTTGTTCATTCTAAACCATCAGATTTATATTTATTTTTATTATGGGGTATTGAGCAATATGTTTCTTTAACCAGAGATTATGAATTTTTGGAAGAAAGCCTTCCTTTTTATGATAAACCACAAGGTAATAAAACTAAAGTAGCTGAGAAAATTAAATTATTAATTGATTATCTATTTTCAGAAAAAGTGGGGTTTGGAGAGCACGGTCTTATCAAATGTAATGATGGTGATTGGTCTGATGGAATCTCTTTAATGGTAAAGAACCGAAGTAAATTTATAAAGAATGGAGAATCAAGTTTTAACTCTACTTTTGCTCTCTATATAATCCCAAAAGTTTTAGATTTGATGAAGGATTCAACGGAACAGTTTTTAAAATCTTGTTTAGATCAACTTAAATCATTAAAGCAAGCTATTTTTAAATCCTACAATGGAAAATGGTTTTATCGAGGTTGGGATGGTCAAGGAAATCCTATAGGGGATCAATCCTTATATCTAGAGCATCATACATGGTTATTAATTTCAAAAATCCTAAGTAATGAGAGTGCATTCAATTTAATTGACCAAATTTACAATTATTTAGACAAACCTTCTTCAATTGGGCAATATATTAGCTATCCGCCTCAAAAGACTTATTTAAATATTCTTCCTAAAGGATGGGATGTAAATGGAGGGATATGGCATGCAATGAACGCGTTGCTTACATGGGGATATTCGAAATATGATGAAAAAAAAGCTTTTAATTCAGTAATAAAAAATTCTTTAGCAAAAAGAGCAGAAATTTATCCAAAAATTTGGTATGGAATTTGGAGTGCACCCGATTCTTACATCGCGGATTATTCTGAAAATGCGGGAGAGGCTTTCTATCATTTTGCAACACCTATGTGTGACTTTCCAATAATGAATTTGAATGCCCACGCTAGTTATTTACTAAGTATAATTAAAATAGCTGGAATTGAAGCAGATTCTTCTGGTCTAATCATTGATCCTCATATCATACATCAAAAATTTACTTTTAAATCTCCTTTAATTTCATTAGAATCGTATTTAGATAAATTCATTTTTAGTTATAATATTACTACTCAATTGGATTATAAGATTAAGATCAAAAAACCAAAATGGTGGAATGAACAATCTAAAATATATCTAAATGAAAGATCAGATATAGTATATGCTCAAAGTAATGAAGATCCTGATGGATATATAGAAATTGATATTCCTTCTAATATTGGACCTTTAGTAATTAAAATAACTAAAGATAACATTTAGATAGAAAGAATCTTTTTTTTATAAAATACTCAATTTTAATGAGATATGATGTTTTAACTCTATTAAATTGGCTTTTGGAATTAAATAGGTGAAGAAAGACCTTGAAAAAAATTAACATAAATGAATTACCAAAAAATCCAATAGAAGCACAAGGAATGTTAATTAAAGCTTGTTATGAAAAATTCGGAAGGGCTGTTTTACCTATAATTAAAGATGTGTGTAGGAAGCAGGGTTGTTCTCTCGGCTTAAAAGTAAAAAAGAAATTACCCGACAATAGATTATCAACCGTAGCAATAGCATTTTCTAAAAGTTTTGATACGAATAATGTAAAAGTAATTGAAATTTCTGATGAAAAATTCCAAATCCAAGGAACTAAATGTCCTTTTGGGCTAGAAAATACTTCAAGAGAATTATGTGAGACTGTAATGGAGATTGACGGTGAATATTTTCGAACTGCTGTGAACGAAAAAGTACGAATAAAAATTATTAAAACTCTCGCTGAGGGTGACCCTTTCTGTGATACACTTTATGAGTTGAAAGATAAATAACTAAAAGAGATTTTTACCTAAAAAGTAATAAAAATAATAATATAATTATCCAGCATCTTTCTGCTTAATTATGTATTAAGTTTTTGAAGTAGGTAAGCCATGTTTTGACCTAAATTTTTAAATGTTTGTTTTCCTTCCGTGTCATTCATCACATCTCCGGGATTTAATCCGATACCTAAATTCCAATAGCTTGAACCTACTACAAACATTTGATTAATTAGGAAAAAATAATTCATACTCGAAAAGACATGTGTCGCTCCTGCGCGCCTTACAGCTACTACACTGGCACCCACTTTGTGTTTAAGAAGGTCACCATTCATTTTACTAACGAGACCAGCTCTTTCGATTAAAGCTTTCATTCTTGTAGTAGTATCCGCAAAATATGTAGGTGATCCTAATATTATACCATCCGCTTCTACCATTTTTTCTAAATAATCGTTTAATTTGTCAGTTTTAACTCCACATTTCTTATCTTTATTCTTAGCACATTGATAACAGGAGATACACCCTTGGATTTTATCCATACCAATCCAAATGTATTCAGTCTCAATTCCGGCACTCTTCAATTCGTCCATTACCATATTTAAACATAGGGAGGTATTACCATCACTCCTAGGACTTCCATTAAAAACAACTACTTTCATATTTAAACTTTAAATTTGTTAATTTGCTTATTTTTTACTAGCGATTTAAGGATTAAAAAGCTTTTCTCTATAATTCTTTATTCATAATCTTTTACTTTATTCTAATTTACCAAGATATTCTTCGGTATCGTATTCAATTCTAATAATTTCATTCCGTTGGTGTCTGGTAAATAAATCTTCCAATCCCAATAACATTTTTGGAAAAATGTGATTATCAGCTAAAGGAATATAAGATGCAGAAAGGAGTCTATTGTTTTAATTTAGTATTCTGAACTCAATCTCCCGTCCTTTACTATTAAAGCATTTTATACTGCTCAAATTATATGGATAAGCGATAATAAAATTGAATTTTTTTGTTTTAAAAACATTATTAATATCAACAAGAGAAGGATTAGGATTTCCAGAAGGATGTGAATGAATAGATCCCTTGAGAGTTGAATCAAAACCCATTCTACTAGGAATAAAAAGCCCAGAAGTGTTAGAAGTAATTGCTCCTGGAGGTAAAATATATTCTATCGCGATTCCATTAATGATTCTTAGAAGTCCTAATATTTCTCTCGGATGTTGATTTTTACATAACGCTAAAAGTCCATTTAGTAATTCTTTTTTAATTTTTATCTCTTTAGATTCCAAACTGTTAATGAAAGTTAATATTTCATTAATGAGATCAATAATAAAAGGAGGATTTTTTTTTTCCCATCCATTTAATAAGGGAATAATTTTATCAACTTTTCGATACATACGGTCATCTTTACTAATTAAATTAACAATTGGTTTTTTTGGGTAATTTTTAAAGTTTATTTCCAAAAAAAATTTATCTTTTAATGGAATTTTTACTTGAGAAATACAGTTTTTCTCAACAATTGCATTAGGATAAAATTCAATTATTTTACGGTATTCATCTTCAATAATATTCATAATAATACCTAAAAAATTAAATAATGAATAATTATTAAAAATTATTCTAATTTACCAAGGTATATTTCGGTATCGTATTCAATTCTAATAATACCATTCCGTTGGTGTTTGTTAAATAAATCCTCCAGTTCCAATATCATTTTTGGGAAAATAGGAGTATCAGCTAAAGGAATATAAGATGATGAAAGGACCCTACCTTTAAAACTGGTAAAATCCAATTCTTGAAAATTATAGAATGTTTCTTTTTGATAATTAAAAAAGAGATCCACATTTCCCTCATTTTTCCTTACTTCTCTAACATCTATGCCGTATTTTAAAATGAAATTTTCATAGCTATTATTAAAATCTGTTCCGGCTTTTCCGCGATTGTTCCAGATTAATGCTACATTACCATTTGGTTTTAATATTCTTTTAAATTCTCTCTTAGTCCTCTCTACATCGAACCAATGAAAAGCTTGCCCAGCAACGATAAGTTCTATACTATATTCCTCTAATCCCGTAGACTCAGCAGATCCTTCAAGACTTGTAAAATTTATATATCCATGGAGGATTTTTTCAGCAGCTTCTCTCATATCTTTATTGGGTTCAATCCCATAAACTTGGTTACCATTATCTAAGAATATTTTTGTTAGAATTCCTGTACCTGATCCGATATCGGCAATTATAGTATTTTTTGCTAGTATATTTTCCTCTTTTAGAAAATTAATAATTTCTAATGGGTAGCTTGGTCGGTATTTGTTATAGTTTTCTACTCTATTAGAAAATCTTTTCTTCGGATCAGTAGCATATTTTTTAGAGCTCATCGAGTCTCGATAGCAATTAATTGAATTAAATATTTTCTAAAAATCGCTAAATACCTTTAGATCAGGGTATTACCTATGAATGAATAGCAAGGAATTTAAGCTGATTTTACATTATAATATTTTTGGTGTTATTCATGGTGAAAAAAATAAATTTAAAATCACTTCCGAGTAATTCACCTATTAAAAATGTTCCAGAGGATTATTATCCACAGGGATGTGGAAATTGGTATGAAATCGAGGAAGGTATTGATGCCGGAAAGAAAATGTTTTTCAGAGATAGTAAACACGGAATTGGAGAACCAGAAAACACAATTGTTTTTGTTCATGGCAACCCTGAGTGCTCGTATACCTATAGAGGTGTTATAAAGCATATAGTTAACACAGCTAAAAAATCTATTAGAATTGTAGCAATGGATCACATTGGTTTTGGTTTATCAGATCAAGCATCTTTCGAAATGGTTTGCATGGATCACGCTCAGAATTTAGTTCAATTAATACGATATTTGAATCTACGGAATGTTACTCTCATCATCCACGATTGGGGTGGCCCAATCGGTATTGGAGCGTTTTTAAAATTACCCGAACGCGTAGTAAATCTAGTTATATTGAATAGTACTGTTTTCCCAATGCCACTAACGGGCATGACATTTGAGAATTATCCATTGAAGCGATTACCATGGAGTAAATTACCTAAAATAATACCTGATAACTATTGGGGTGCATTTGCATCGTTTGCTATTTTTTATACTCTTGAAAATCCAGATGAATTATTAATAAACATGCCAACCATGCTTGCCACCGCGAAAGAGAAGGGTACTTTAATGGAGCACGAAAGTGTTAGTCAAAGAATTTTTAGAGAACAATTCCAATCTAAACCAAATACATTAAGTTCAAAACGCTTAGTTCTTCAAACACCATTATGGGGTCACGGAAATTCATATAAAGAACCAACATTAGGAGAACGGGATACAACTCCATTTTATGGTTTTATACAGGACAATATCAGTAAACTCTGGAGTCCTGATGGCCAAAATATCGGTGTTCGTGCGGTTATAGGAGAACTGGATCCATTAGCAAAGGAGGAGGTCTTGCAGCAATGGGTTGATCATCTGCCTCAACTTAAAGGTCACATAAAGATTTTTAACAATTCAAACCATTTTATTGAAGAATATGAACCTGAAGCTATTGCTAATACCATAATCGATGTTGTAGGGTTGAAATAATCAAAATAAATGAAAAAAAAAAAATTAACTGTGTCTTTGTTTTATGGACGGAAGTTTTCCTCCCACTTTTAGAACTTCAATCTCTGTCTCGCTTAAAGAATGAACTAAATTGGATTCAGTTCCTTTAGTGAGATTCTTTAATGTAACATTTCCAGAGTCTATTGTTGTTAGGTCGAC
>DATKTW010000006.1:0-17723 GCA_035530895.1 Candidatus Nanopelagicaceae bacterium | reverse complement strand
TATTCTTATCTGTCTTTTAACCACACTCAAGATCCATTGACATAGGTCTACAGGGGTTCAAATCCCCTTCCCTGCATTTTTAATATTTACATCAAGAATAGGAACTCGTAAGGGTATTTCTACAATATTTATTACTTTATTTAATTCTGAGGAATTTCAATTAATGCTTCCTTCAGTAATTCCATTAAAGGTTTGGTAACCTCTTGATCTTCTTTAATGTGTTTTAAAAAAAGTAGCAGCAATACGGGCTCTTTGAGGTAGGAAGAAATCTTTTCGACGATAATCTTACTTAAAATATTACTTTGAACTCCAAATATTTGGTGAGACGCGGAAGAAGTTTTTACATTCTCAATTATGGGTGGGATTCCTAACGTTACGGTTCCGATACCCATACCTTCTTCATCGGAAATAAGTACGAGATAACTTTTAACTAATTTAAAAATAGAAATATATAAAAAAATACTATCAAATTGCTTCCGTTTTTCAATAATTGGTTTCATTTTAAAATATTACCTTAATCGTAAAAATAGTGTTTTAAATCCTAATTTCTTTCATGGCTTCACTTACTTCGTAATTTCTATGAACAACTAAATATAGTGCTTTTACAACTTTTGTAGGATCTTCTGCTTGAAACACATTCCTCCCATACGCTACGCCTGCTCCGCCAACTTCTATGGATTGTTTAGTTACTTCTAAAAGTTCTCTCACACTTGCCTTTACGCCTCCGGCGATAATAACTGGTGCCATACAACCTGCAACAACTTCTTTAAAGGAATCAGGATCTCCTGTCCAATTAGTTTTTACTATGTCTGCTCCGAGTTCCGCAGCAACTCTTGCGGCGATTTTAACAACCTGAACATCGTACTCATTATCAATATTTTCTCCACGAGGATACATCATTGCCAAAAGTGGCATCCCAAATTCTCTGCATTCGCGTGAAACATTTCCCAAGATTTCTAACATTTCTGGATCGGTTTTAGTTCCAATGTTAATGTGTAAAGATACGCCATCAGCACCTAACTTTACGGCTTCTAATACATTATTTACTAAGACTTTGTAATTTGATTCTGGGCTTAATGATGTGGATCCTGATAAGTGTAGTATCAATCCGATATCCGGACCATATCCCCTATGACCATAAAGTGGAATCCCAACATGTCCTAAAACCGCATTAGCGCCACCTAAGGCAATTTTGTTAACCATTTCTCCTAAATTTCTTTCTATTCCTTTAATAGGGCCTAATGTTAATCCATGATCCATAGGAACTATAATTGTTCTTTTTGTTTCTCTATTAAATATTCGTTCTAGCCTAATATTTTTACCGATGTAACCAGAAATAGTTTAATCACCTATAAATCAATGATTTTATAATTAAATATAACTTTAGAATATATATTATAATTGTTAGCATTTTTTTAATTCTTTTAAATCAAATTCATCATTAATATTGAATGTTAGAATCTGAGGAAAATTATTCGATTAGAGAAAATAATGGAAATACTACCTGCTATTATTGTGGTAATAAAATTTCTTATGTCAATCTTAAATATTGCGATAATTGTAATACTATATTAAACCCAAACGATTTAAAGTGGAAAAACAGTTTTATTTATTTTATCAGCTTACTATGTTTAATTCCTATCCTAATAGCGATTTTTTCTAGTTGGTTGTCTTAACCATAATAGATATTGTTAAAACATATTTATTTATAGCTAAAGATTGTAACTCAACCATTTAATAATTAGGGTTTAAATTAGAAATCAAGATAAATATAACTATTCAGGAGAAAAAACTACATCAGAAATCCGCTGTCTACGGATGTCAAAATCATGATCAAGATGAAGTGTAATACAATGTTGATCTTTCATATGAGAATTACTATGAACATAGCTTATTGGAACGACAGGTAAGTCAGATTTGATAACATAATTTTTAGGGATGGGTACTGGAATTATTTCCCTGCATCGTTCACAATTTACTAAAACAACTTTAATATTATCAGATTCTAACCTTTTCAATTTTTGCAAAAGATCAGCAGATAACCCTGGAGAATTAATTGTTAGCTTATTCTTCTTTTTTGGCGATTCTGGAACTAGTGGGATTCCTAATTCAACATCCTCTACAGTTGAGATATCTAAATTCGATTTTACAATATTTTTCTTTTTTTTAGTAAGAGATTTCTTCTGGTTTTTATTTTTTTCTCTGGAAAATTTAGGATTTGATTTTTGAGGTGAATTTTTGATTATTGTAGGTTTTTTATTGTCTTTCCTTGGATTTTCCAATTATACCACTATATTTAATACTCAAACTCTATAATAATATTTATCATAAATCTTTTATATCTTTGTACATAGGCTCGTGAGAACCTAAACTCCAAAAATCTGCCTTAACTCAGAATATATTTTTGAAAGCTCTGATATGATAGATGTGTTGTTTTGCTGAAGATAATAATTTATGTATCCCGAAAGACCCTCGCTGTCTTTAATCCATTCTAAAAACGACTGAACCTCTCCCTTCAGTTGAGGATCTATGTTGGCTCCAACATTTGGCTGAATTTTTTCACCAGCAGTCCCTAATTGGGAATTTGGATCTACGTAACTTTGTTTTGAGCTTAATTCTGAAACCGCTCTTGCTGTATCCATTGTAGCTCCCATAGGTTCCCCATCGGGCTCGAGATAAATAAGTATTTTATGTTCTTCGTCTTTCGACCCTATAATGTGTCCTTCACCTCGAATTGAAGTAGCAACTAGTCTTTCTGACGTACACTGAAGAACTGAATATTTCACGCCTGAAAGCATTACGAATTGTGCGTTCATACTATTCCAGCTAGAGATTACTTTACCAACATCAGCACTAATATCCCAATTGTCTGTTGAGTAAAGAATATTGTCTCCTCCTTGAACTACAGCAGCAGCAATAATACTTGGATCTTTTTGTATTAAATTGTAAATAACGGTAGCTGGATCATTTGGCATTTTTTTCTCCAATTTTTTAGATTAAAATATCGTATACAGAATTAATAATAATAATAGTATAAATATAATTATAAAATTTGTATTAAAAATTTGTGGTTAATGGTCTATTCATCTTTTGATGTCTTAATATTGATTCTTCCAAACTTAGGTTTATGTTGAGCCGTACTACGGTTAGTGTATGAATTGTTCATAGAACTATTTATGTTCTGGAATGACAGTTTATTACCAGAAAACATTTTATGCTCTAAGTCATTTTTCCTTTGTGTATTAAAGTGATCTTTTAAGGAACCTTGATCTCTAAACATTTTTCCACACACAGCACAACTATAATATGGTTCTCCTAATAGAGCCGTAGGTGTTTTAACAACAATTGGAAAATTTTTTTCCCCCCTCAATAATCCACGATCTTTCCGACAATTATGCCTTATTAATTTTCCATACGGGGGGTATTCAAAAAAAAGTTTACTTCCATGAGTACATTCCCAGTATAAAACATCAGCACCGCACTTTTTACAAATTGTTTGAAAAGATCGAAGATAACAGTGCTTTCCGTGACTTTTATAAAAATGTCGCATTATATAATTAGAAATTTCTATCTTATTAAAAATTTTTGATGAAATGACATAAGCCAATTTTTTTAAAGAGGATTTTTATTAACTGATAAATCCATAAAACGCAAACATTTAAATGTATGATTTTAATTATAGGAATTAAGGATTTGAACTTAATATGGGTATAAGTAATTGGATCTTTTAATGCCTCAAAATAATTTAAATTTATGCCCAGAATGTGGGAATATAGATCTAATTTCTGATAACGCAAGGGGCGAAATAGTTTGTAATGTATGTGGTTTAGTTTTAAGCCAAAATATTATTGATTCTGGTCCAGAATGGAGAGCTTTTTCCTCAGAAGAAGCAAATAAAAAAGTCAGGGTAGGAGCACCAACAACATTAACGCTTCATGATAAAGGACTAAGTACTATGATTGGTTGGAAAAATAAAGACGCTTTTGGTAAGAGCATAAGCCCTAAAATGAAAGCCGAAGTCTATCGATTGAGAAAATGGCATGTTCGAACGAGAACTAACAAATCGATAGATAGGAATTTAGCTTACGCAATGAACGAGTTAGATCGATTTTCATCGCAATTGAATGTGTCAAAAGAACTAAAAGAATCTGCAGCTCACATTTATAGAAAAATGGCCCATAAGAACCTTATACGTGGAAGGTCAATTGAAGCAATGTTGATAGCATCTATTTATTTATCATGCAGATTAAATAATATCCCTAAAACTCTCGATGATTTTATCGAGTTTGCTTTAGTTGATAAAAAGAAAATAGCTCGATGTTATAGGCTAATTTTAACTGAATTGAAGGTAACTATTCAAGTTTCTTCACCGATTAATTTTATTCCTCGCTTTTGCGCTGAATTAAAACTTTCGGGTAGAACTCAAAACCGAGCTGCGGAATTATTAAAATTAGCTAAAAAATATCATTTAACTGCTGGAAAAGCACCAACAGGTCTGGCGGGGGCTGCGTTATATGTAGCAGCAATACAAGAAGGAGAAAGGAGGACTCAGAAAGAAATTTCACTAGCTGCTGGTGTTACCGAAGCAACTATTAGGAACAGGTATAAGGAAATAGTAAATCACTTTAGATTTGACTTAAAACCCTAAAGAGCATTGAAAATGAAATAGCAATAAAATTGGTGAAGAATTAGATAACTTTAATCCGTTTTATTACATCAGGGCGTTTTTTGTATAATATACGAAATCCACAGTGAGAACATTTTATCCCTGGAAGTGCGTTTAATTCTTTTTTAGAGACTTCTTTTCCACAGCTTTTTCGAGCACAAACGTAATTCATAATTTTTAAAATTAATTAAAGTTAAAAAATTTTTCGCACATAATTAAAAATCCTGACAAAATTCCTTAAAATATAGAATTTGTTAAGAAAATAAATAGGATTATATGTATAATGACTTTCTCTTATCCTCAGTATCAACAAACTCAAAAGTGTTTAAATCTTTTTCTAATTGGTCTCTCTTGGTTTGTAAATTTTTAGTTATATCCTCTATATTATCAAGTGAATATTTCTTTTTAATTGGTAAAGTGAACGATTTCTTAATCATCTCCAAAAGTGTTATTGACGCCTTTAAATCAGTTATATCTTCATTTACCATTGCGATGTTATCTGTTTCTGCTAAAAGAACTATTCCGTCTAAATTAAACCGTGCTTTTGCTAGGGTAGGGATTAACCCATTAGCACCAATAATTACGCCTTTTTGAATCTTTTCACAATTGGTTTTAGCAAGAAATTCTTGTAACAATTCTCGGTTTGTCGAACTTGCATATATTTTAGGAATTTTTGTATTGATTTTACGACTATTTACTGGATAAGCTCCTAAGGCTATTATCAACTTAATTTTACATTGAAATATAATTTCCGCAAGGAAATTTGAAATTCTATAGATACCTTTAGGTGTTAAACTCTGAGCGTCCGCAGTGATTAAAAAAATATCCCTCTTTTGTTCAGGATCTTTCCACAATAAAATCTCTGCTTTAGGAGCGGATAACATACTATCGTCCACTATAGCTCCTGCTGGATAATCATCAAATATAAAATCCATCAAGTTTTTAGCGTCTAATTGTCCTATTAAAGAATCAATCGCAAATTTTCCGACATCGGCTATTCCTGGCATGCCTAAAATACATATTGGATCATTAAAATCCTCCTCGTTAAAATCAAAATGTTTAATTATTCTTATCCCAGATGCTGTCATTTTTTTAGCTTAACTATTATTATATGATATAATAAGAGTCTTTATTATGTCTTTAAAATCAATGTGTTATCCTAATAGACACATAATTTACCGTAAAAGTAATATTTTCATAATATCACAAAAATTTTATTTTCTAAAGTATCATTAGATATATCGGATTTCGTACCGACAAAATTAAAAAATTGTTTTTTATCCTTTAGAAGTGACCGAGCTAAACTATGCATGTCTGAAATGCGGAACATGCTGCCATGAAATTGAATACAAAAAAAGAATCCCCTTGTATCCTGAAGAGGCGACTCTCTTAATCGAAATAGCCAAAAAACGAGGAATTGCTTTTAAGATTATAGAAGACTTAGTTTTTCCTGATATTTTAAATAAAAAAATTTTAATTGTGACATACAAAATATTATTCGACAAAAATACAAATGGTTGCCCCTTCTATAATAACATTTATGGTTGCACTGTTCATGATACAAAACCGTTAGCATGCAAAGCATATCCTTTGGCTTTGAAACAAGTAGATGCTTTTAATTTTCAAATTAGCGTTGATCCCTTATGCCATTATGTAAATAACCACTATGACCTATTAAAAAATGCTAGTTTCTCGAGTATGAAAGAAATTTTTAAAAACGAATATCCAAATGCTCAAAACCATTTAATGAAAAATAAAAATTTAATGTTAAAAATTAAGAAACTTGAATTTAAAAACAAAATTAAGATATCTAGACAGATAAGTTTAGAGGATTTCAATAAATATTTGAAAGAATGGGAAAGGGAAGAATTAACTACGAAATAATAATTGAGTCTCATTATGAAAAAATTTATATCTTTACTCTCCGGAGGTTTGGATAGTCCAATAGCAGCATTTTTAATGATAAGGAAAAATTATGTTCCTACCTTTTTGTCTTTTTTAACAGCAGACGATGTAAATAATTCTATGAAGAAAAAGATTATTAAAATTATCAGTATCTTAAAAAAATATGTAGATTCCGAAGTTGTAATATATTTTATTTATCACGATAATAACTTGAATGTTTTTAAAGAATTTTGCGACCGAAAATTAACATGTGTTTTATGTAAGCGATTAATGCTAAGAATAGCTAAGAAATTGGGAGAATTAATTCAAACTAACATAATAGTAACTGGTGATATTTTAGGAGAACAAGCAAGTCAAACTCTAGACAATTTATATGCCTATAATAACATTATCTCTGGTTGTGTAATGTTAAGGCCGTTAATTGGATGCGATAAACAAGAAGTAATCGATTTGAACAAGCGAATAGGGTCCTATAACGCCTCTTCTGAACCCTCAGCAGGGTGCAATTTTAACCCTCAATACCCTGAAACTCATGCGAAACTTGATGAAGTCCTCAATTCAGAAAAAAGAGTAAACATAGAGGAGTTGATAATGAATTCGATTAAGAATGCAGAGATTTTAAAATTTTAAATCTAATTCATCAATAACTTCATTAAATTTATCATCTTCCAGTTCAGATTCGTTAAAATCAGGCAAATATTCACAGATTACTTGAGCTAACAGATGTTTACAAAACGATCTTCTTCTTTGTATCACTACTGCTTTATAAAAGTCTTGGCAAGAGCAGTACAATTTTGGATATAACAAATATTCGTCATTTTCTCCCAAAGCTATCCAAACAACTCTCTTCGAAGGGTTAAAGGTATATTTTGTTATCCCTCTTTTTATAACTTTTAATACCTTTTCGACTTTGTCAGGAAAAATCCTATCAATGAAATTCAACAATTCTTCATCAATAACACCTTTCTTTTCAGCCATTAAAGATATATCAAATAATAAATCTTTTGACATTTGATTATCATATATTAATTATAATTGATAAATAAAAAGGATCTTAAGATTGAATCATATTTTGTATTTTCCAACAAGATATTTCCCCGCTATTTCGGGCGCAGAATTTTACCTCCAAAGCATAGCAGAAATTATGAATTCGAAATACAATTATACAGTTGATGTTTACACTTCCACAGCAGTAGATTTTAAAGGTTTAAGGCATGTTGACGGTAAAATTATAAACCCTGGAGATAAGCATTATGAATACATTAACAACTTAAAAATTTCACGTTATCCAATAAAATACAATATAGGCATAGATGAAAAACTTCACAAGATTAAAAGTTTCTCATCTTACGAGAAACTACAATTGTCAGATGAATGTTTGATAGAATTCTTAAAAAACGGACCGTATCTGGATAGTTTAATTGAAAAAATAAAATTACCAATAAATTTTTCTTTTGATTTAATTCATGCGACATTTTTTCCCTACTTCAATTTATTAATTGCTTTAATGCTTGGGAAACTTGTAAATAAACCAACTGTTTGTACTCCTTTTTTCCATTTTTCAAATCCACGATATCATAATAAACACCTTGTTGAGGCCCTTAAAAAGTTTGATAGGATAATCGCTTGTACAGCTTTGGAGAAAAAAGTGTTAACGAAAAAACTAGGTATTTCAGAAAGTAAAATAAAAATAATTTCAATGGGAGTAAATTTCAAGAAATTTAATCAATCTTCAGAACAAATCAAAAACGAATTTCGCTTTAAACATAAATTTTTTAGGCCAAATGAAAAAGACTATAAAATGGTATTATTTTGTGGTTACAAAAACTATGAAAAAGGAGCTATCTCAATCTTAAAGACAATTCCTAATATCTTAAAGCAGTTCCCTAAAGTTTATTTTGTATTTATCGGTCCTTCTACAATTGCTTTCAATAGAGAGCTTTCTAAACTCCAAAAGATTATCAAACCACGGATAGTCAACTTAACTCCAGATAATTTAAAAGGATATTACGATCCAAAAAAAATAGCAGCGTTTAAGGAAACAGACATTTATCTGATGCCAAGTAGAAGTGACGCTTACGGAATTGCTTATTTGGAAGCTTGGGCTTCAGGTAAGCCTGTTATTGGGGCGAATATAGGAGCGACTCCCGAAGTTATTAGAAATAACTTAGATGGACTACTTGTTGAATTTAACAATTATGAGGATATTGCTAATAAAGTTGTATCACTCCTGAAAAACGAGCATTTTAGTAATAAAATGGGACAAGAAGGTAAAAGAAAAGTACAAAAAAACCTTTCTTGGCATGATGTAGCAAAAAAAACCCATCAAGTTTACATGGAACTAATTCATAACTGAGGTGAACAAATTGAAAAAATTATCAGGAAATCCCCATTTGATAAAAAAAGATGGTAAGTTATTGATTGGTGATATAATAGCAAGTGAAATTTTTAAAAACAAACAAACCCCATTTATGATTTTTTTAGCAAAAAGAGTAAAAAATAACATTAACTCTTTTTGTCGAGCATTCCAGTCAGTGTTTGATAACTTCCAATGTTTCTATTCATTCAAAGCTAATTATCTGCCCGATATTTGCAGAATTGTCCAATCGGAAGGTGTAGGTGCTGAACTAATTGGGCTACCTGAATTAAAACTAGCTTTAAAGCTACAATTTCCATCTGAAAAAATTATTGTGGGGGGTCCATATTTACCTCAAGAACTTATTGAAAAATGTATCTTGGAGAATATTAAGGAAATCGTCGTATACAACTTGAACGATGTAATTCTAATAGATTCCATTGCTAAAAAGTATAAAAAGGTACAAGAAATTTGCCTTAGATTAAATACTCAGAAGTTTGGAAGCAAATTAGGAATTGATCTTGATGAATTCGACCTTACATTACTAAAAAAAATAAAAAATGAATATAAGAATATTAAAATAACAACCATATTATCTCATTATTCTACTCAGATGAATAACTTTGAGCAATTTAAACAAAATCTAAGAAATGTTCTAGAAAAAATTAAAATTTTATTAAAAGTAGGATTTAGAATAGAAAATATAAATTTAGGAGGTGGGTTTCCTGAAGCAGTTATTATGCCCGAGCACCAATTGGTTGAAATAGCTAAAAAAATAAAGTTAATTTTAACTAATTTCGATTTTAAATTTAAGAATATCTATTTTGAACCAGGACGTTATTTTGTTGGAGATGCTGGGATATTCTTAGCAAAAGTTATTAAAGTGTATAAAGATAGATGGATTTTTTTAAATATTGGTAATCACATATGTCCCAAGTTTGCGAAAGCTTCTTTACGGTTTTACAATATAACTCGACTAAATGACCCTCATAAATACAAAACCTCTATTGCTGGAATTGTACCCACCGATCAAGATGTTCTAGCCAAAAATTACTTTTTCACAAAAGAATTAAAAGAAGGAGATCTTGTTTTGATTACTAATGTTGGGGCATATTGTTTAACCTTTTCAAATCGATTTCCTTATCTTCTCCCAGATATATCTCTAATAGAAGATGGAAACATTTCTCAAATTTTTGATCCATTCGTTCACCACGATTTTTCTCTAAATTAAACCCATAATTCTTGATGTGTGCGTAATATGTGAATATTATATTCATTCTAATTTTTTATTAATATTATTTCTATAACGAAAATATAACATCGCGTCGTTTCTAATGGAATCTCTAATAAAGAATGCTAAAAAAAGAGAAGTAGTAAGACCAACCCGAGAAAATTTTGGCTACGCGAATATTAAAATAGTTGGATGCGGGGGAGCTGGTAACAATACTATCAATCGATTAATGAAAATAGGAATTCGAGGAGCAAAATGTGTGGCTGTAAATACAGATCTCCAGCATTTAGAAAGTGTGGAATCTCATATAAAATTATTAATTGGAAAAAATTTAACAAGGGGATTAGGTGCTGGAGGTAATCCAGATGTGGGAAGAGCAGCCGCAGAAGAGTCTCGTGAAGATTTAACTAAAATACTTAGAGAGTCTAACTTAGTTTTTATAACTTGCGGAGAAGGGGGTGGAACGGGAACTGGTAGTGCGCCTATTGTAGCAGAAATAGCTAAACTTGAAGGGGCTATAGTCGTTGGGGTAGTTACTTTACCTTTTGAAACCGAAATTGGACGTATTAATAAAGCACAAATCGGTCTTAACGAATTAAAAAAATATGCCGACACGCTAGTGGTAATCGATAACAACCGCCTTCTAGACATAGCTCCAGACTTGCCCATCATCGAGGCGTTTAGCGTTGCAGACGAAGTATTAGCAACTATGGTCAAAGGAATAACTGAAACGATTTCGCTACCATCACTGATTAACTTAGATTTTGCTGATGTTAGAACAATTTTAAGTACTGGAGGAGTTGCAATAGTCGGAGTAGGCGAGTCTGGTGACAAAAATAATCGGGTAGAAGACGCTATCGAAGACGCTCTCAACTCACCGCTGTTAGATGTATCTATTGATGGCGCAAAAGGAGCTCTGATTCATATATGTGGAGGGAACGATATGACATTAGCCGAAGCAAATTCAGTTGCAAAGAAAATATCGGAAAAGATGGATGTAAACAATGCTATGGTTATTTGGGGTGCTCGCGTAAACGATGAATTTGACGGATACCTAAGAGTTATGCTCCTTATTACAGGAATAAAATCACCACAGATTTTTGGAAAAAATATCTCAAGTGTTTCTTCGTTTAACCAAAATATTTCACCTAAGAATCTTAATGAAAGCAAACTTTCTAACGATATCCTAAATATTAGAGAGCTTTCTATTGATTGAAATATTTTTTCTTCTCCTTTTTAAATCTCCTTCTATAATCAATAATATGAATGATAAATACAGCTTAAAAACTCAAAATGAAGTTAATTCAATTTTAGAGAGATTAGACGAGTGGAAAAACTTGTTTTTTTTTGAAGTGAGGTATTTTTATGAAGGATGGGCGATCTATATGAGAGAGAAAAACACATATCCAAGAAGTCTTGTGATATTTAAATCGTTTTCTGCCGATTATTACTCTATTAAAAGTTTTGAAATTCATTTCAGTGAAAAAAAGGAAACTTATCAAGAGCTTTATATTAATGAGAAGATTGACACAGTCCAACAGCTACAATCTGAAATTAAAGAAGTTATATATGGGAAGGATATTTTAGATTCAATTACAAAATTAAATTATGAACTCATTTAAAACTTCATCGCTTAAATACTTAAATTTGGATGAATCAATATTAAAATTGAGGTTTGTACATTTTTCGGAATTCTTCTTTCTTTTTCTCGTTATATTTATCTTCTAAAAATTTCAATACAGAGTGGTGAGGCATTCCGCTTAACAACATATTTACTGCTCTTCTCGATATTTGTAGATTGTCATAGTCAGATATAATCGAAACTGTTTTTCCATAAACAGAAACATAACTCTCGGCAAATCTTTCTATAGCCCTTCTCATCTCTCCATTTCTACCAATAATTCTACCCTTCAATCTTTTTATTTTCTTCTCAGATTTTCCTAACAAATCGTATAGATTAAAAACCTCTATGTCAAAAGTCTCATCTAATAACTTCATAGCTTTTGTCGGATTAAATCCTCTATTGATAGCATTCAATATTTTTTCAGCAATAAAAGTATTAAGGGCAGTGTATTTAGGGTGTTCAATTAAAGGTTTTACTTCACAATCTCCAGTTTTGCTATCTAAATTAATTTGTACTCCCAAAACATCTTCTATATCTTTTTTAGTTTCACCGTTTTTTCCGATTATTACAGCAATTCGATTTTGTCCTATTTTCATGTTCCTAATTTAAATCATATGTTTTCTACAACATATATTTATCCATTTATCTATTCTAAGTTTATAACTTCATAGTAAAAATCTTCTCGATTTGGTACTTCTACTCCTATCGTATCAAAATAATTAAAAATATTTGTGATATCCCTTACCAAAAATACTTCCGCTTTTGGATGATGTATTGTTACTGCTTGTGATATGTCAATTATTACCGGTTTTTGATTATGGTATAAAATATTAAATTCAGATAAGTCACCATGTACTAAAGCTGCTTTTTGATATAAATTTTTAATAAAATAGAGGATTTCGTTTAATAATTTGATAGGGTCCTTAGGAAATTTTATATCTTTGAGTTTGGGTGCTGGAATTGAACCAAAACCGATGTAATCCATTATTAGAATATTATTTTTTATATAAAGAGGTTCAGGTACACTTAAACCCTCTCTGTAAGCTCTTTTAAGATTTTTAAACTCTTTACTTGCCCATAGATAGATTATTTTAGAAACATTATTTGGAACCTTTTTAAATCTAGGATCTCCGATAATGTAATTTCTCATCCATTTTGAAGTATTTGTATCAATTTTATATATTTTTACTGCGTATTCTTTATTATTTTGACCATAAGCAAGATACACATTTGCTTCTTTACCCGCAGAAATTATCCCTTCGATACGGCTTAAAATTCCAGATTTTAATAATTTACTAACTTGTAAATACATTCTTTCATCAAATACAGAATCTACCGTAGCCCTCTTCTTAGTTTGATCGATATTTTTAACGCGTTTTGAATCAATCTGCTTTTTAACTAAATTATCTATATTTTTATCGAAGATGTCCTCCATATTGTCGTTACTTACATGATTATCGAGTTCTTCTTCGTCGTTCCGCTCCTCTTCGGTGTGATTTTTTCCCAATCAATCCGCCCCCTTAATCGTCTTTAAAGATATTTTATCCTTAATAAAAAAAGAAAAGTTCTTAACATGTTTAGAACTGTTTTCATCTCTTAGTACAACTCTATTCTTAGTAATATTTTCAACTAAATATCTGACTTTATTGATTATAACAGCGTCGTTTTTCTTAAATGGTAAGAATTTTATTAGGGCTTTTAATCTATAAATACCTCTTCCTTTTTGAGAATCTCTGCCTACCAACTTTTTTGATCGATTTAAAATAAAGTTAAAATTCGCTTTCATATGTAAAATAATTCGGTTCATCAACTCATTTGTGCTTAAGTAGAGATCCACACCAAGATTTTGATCTTCTATTTTCGAAATATACTGGGTACTATTTTTAGCAAATAGGTTTTCTACGAAAAACGAGATCTGGTCTAAGGCTTCTTTAATAACTTCAAATTGAGACTTATCAGTCACCCTCAATTGGATGATCGAAAGGTAATACATTCCTGCCCTTAAATTAGTGCAATTTTTGCATAGATCATAATTAATGTTCAGTTTTAGGGTTTGGTGATGTGAAATCTTTTGATTATCCCTTAATTTCCCCAATATTGTAACATCTAAAGAAGTTAAAAGATCTCGTGAAGAGTATACAAGTGTATCGAATGAGAACGAGAATATTATCATATCTTGTTTTACATAATTTCTTAATAAAAAGCGAATTAACGCGTCCTCAATGATTTTGAACAAATTTTTACTCTCAGATTCGATCCATTCCTCTTTTTTTGAGTATTTTTGGCAATCAATACATAACTTAAAGTTATAATTATTCGGTAACTCAAATAATGGATTTTCCTCTAAATAACAATTAAGGCACATACCAAAATGAGGTGCAAATTCATCAATTACTTTACCACATATTGCACAAAATCTGTGAGGCATCAAAACATCATTTTCATAGCCATTGGTATATTATTTATTTTTCTAACTCCTTCTTTGGAAAGTATTTTCTGTGCTATAGCCATGTTAGTTATATTTTCTCCAACTATATTAAAGTATGACGCTCCTCTTAGTATTTCAATCGCTTTGTCTATAGCTAGAAGATCTCCTCCAAAAAAAGTGGAACTAATCTCAATTCTTAATTTACCTTCAGTAAAGATTTGATTTAATAAAGCCTCATCGCAACAAGCGATTGTTTCAATGTCACTATGTCTATGGATTTTAAGATATACTTTCATTTAATCCTCATTAATAGACGATTATTTTTCTTTAATTTCTTCTCTCGCTCCGCAAGCTGTGCATTTAAGAAAAATCTTTTTACCTTCTTTTTGAATATCCGTATCTGGTTTATTACAGATTTTACATAATACATATGTTTTTGTAAAGAGTTCAATGAGTCTGTTTAATACTTGTTCTTTGTAAATTCCCTTTAAAAACAATTGTTGCCCTCTTATTTCTCCCATAGTTCCTACTTTTTTGAGAAATACTCCTACAAAATGCTTTCGATCTCTATTCAAAATATTGATAATCCTGTTAAAGTTTGTAATGTATGTGTTTTTTGCTTCAAATCTTATTTCAACTTTAGGTATCTCAAACCTAGATAATTTCTTTACATTCTCTGGAATTTTTTCATAAGCTTTATCAATTAAATCGTCATAATTATTTAAATCCATTTCATTCAACCTGTCCTTAATATTTCTACAATGTCCTATAATTAACCTTACAAAATTAATTTTACGATTTTGAGAATGAAATTAGCAATAAAGAACAATTTGTAAATGATGCTGTTTAGTAACTTTGGTAGATATTTTCCTCAGTTGGGTAAATCCTTGATTCCATAACCAAATCATTAATATAGGTTCTCAATTTGTTTTCAGAAACATTCATTCTTCGCTGTAGTTCTTCAAGACTTATTCCGTTCCCGTCTTGTGAATACTCATAAATTATACCAAAAATCTCCTCTTTAATTTTATCTACTTTAGGCGATTCCGTTTCACTAAACAATTTTTCTACATCAATATCGCTCGGAATATCGTCAAAAAACGAATCTTCTTCTAGCTCAGAACCGATAACAATATCTTCAGGGATCTCAACGAGATTTCCTGATTTGATCTTTTTAATTACATCAGCTTCTCTCAACAAAACATAGTTAGGATTGATTATTTTCTTGATAAAGGTAATGTTATTAATTTGAACTTTTTCACCAAAAAAACCTACCCTTCCTAATACATCAACTGATACTCCTTTATTTAAATCTCCAAAATTTTCTACATCTACATCCCACTTTACAGCAGAAATTATACCCGTGCCATCATCAAGTTCAAATCTTAAATTAGTGCTAACTTCTTCTGATGCAGAATTTATATCGGTACTTCTCTTACTCATAAATTCTTCTCGATTAGTGATCGTAGCAACAATTCTAACTCTTTTAAGAGTTCCAAAAATAGTATATAGAGAATTTTCAGTAGCATTATACCTACCTTCTAACAGATGCTTTATACAACAACGAATTGGAGGCGTATATTCGTAGGATCTTGCGTCACTCATAATTCTTTTTTTTTAATTTTCTTTTTTGCTTTATATTATTTTTCAAATTATATCGCATAAAGAAATGATTATTAAACACTAAATATAACCTAATAAATCTAAATTTTATTTTTTTATAATTTCTAAAGTCAATCGATAATTGACAGAATTATAAAAATTTCAGAGAGTGTAAATAGCGGGGGTTCGATTTGAACGAACGATCTCAGGGTTTCTCATCCAAAAGCGTGAAAAAGTTATTTTTTCACACAATGTCGAGATATGAGCCCTGCGGCATAAACCAGGCTAGCCCACCCCGCTTAGGTTTTTATTATGAGAATCACTCTTAAAATATGGATCATATAATTATTTTTTCTATTAATTTCTTTTCATTTTTAAAGTGGATATTAGTGGTGTTTTTTTAGTACAATATATATTAACAGGTAATTATTTAAAATAACACACAAATTTATCGAAATGGCTGATTCTCATTCAAAAAGCTTTTTTGGGCAGAATACAGGGATAATCGTTAGCAGTTCTTCAAGCTCAAACCCATTTATGTTTATCCATTGCTTTAAAAAAAAACCGAACGGAGTTTGGGAAAAACCTTCTTCTAGCGAGGGCAAAGCGATTAAGTTATCATTAGAAGAGATCGTAATGATATTAAAAGTTTTAAACAATGAAACTCATAAATGGCAATGTCAACACATCTTTAAAGGTAAAGAATCCTCCGTATCTTTTAACTGGGAAGATAATAATCATGATGTTCTTTGGATTAATGTAGATAAATACTCAAAAAGGCTCAATTTAGCTCAAACTGAAATTTTGCGACTTCTTTTAATCCACTTCCTTGATGAAAAAATAATCTATTCTACTTTACAAAAAAAAGGTAATACTGAGAGAATAAAGAAACGCAATCAAAAAAATCAGTTTCAATCAGACGAAATTAACATCCCGCTAGACAATCAAAACCTTCCTCATGAACTTAATAAGGCAAAAAAAGACCCAAATGACACCAGTAATCTTTATGGATCCATCGTAGGAGAAACGGAAAAAGCAGTTTTAATTGACTTTACAAACAAAGAAGAGTGGATACCAAAATCTGCCATTAATAACCAATATCTTCCGCAGAAAAATGTTAAACAAAAATTTATGATTAATAATTGGATTTTAAAGAAGTTAGAATTAATTTTATAGCTGTTAAAAACATTTTTAAAATAAAAAGAATAACCTTAATTTTTACTCTAAATTAACCTTTTTATTACGTGAATTAGCAATTACTAGCGTTTTATGACCTTACTCGATCTTATTGTAGATTTTTTGTTAAACCCTTGGTTTATCGTATCTTTAATTTTTTGGGTTATTGTGATTATTTTTATCTTTTTACTCAGAAACAAAAAAGAGGCTTACACTTTCTTTTTCCCTTTACTCGCTATGTTTAAAACCAAAAAACTCAATAACCTCATTCGAAGAATATCGAAAAAAGGCCCTAGATTTTGGAGGGTATTTTGGAATATAGGTATATTCGTATCTTTTGGATTTACAATTTATGGCTTTTACTTTTTCTTTACGAACATTTTAAACCTTTTAATCCAACCTAGCTTAGAAAACGCTATTATCCCACTTATCCCCGGGGTTACTATCGACTTACCCGTTTTCTTTTATCTGTTATTGCCATTATTATTTATTTTGACTACTCACGAGTTTGCTCATGGCATTTCTGCGAATAATGATGGGGTGGAAATTAAATCAACAGGTGTACTCGGAGTTGGTTTATTTTTTTTAGTTGGATTTGGCGCTTTTGTAGAAGTTGATGAGAGAGAATTAAGATCACCAAAATTTAAAAGAAACACCCGGTTTAGAATAGCTACTTCAGGAACATTTGTGAATGCTATAACTGCAGGTGTGGCGTTCCTATTAATATTAAGTTTT
>DATKTW010000005.1:0-2035 GCA_035530895.1 Candidatus Nanopelagicaceae bacterium | reverse complement strand
CGATATTGCGAAGGAGTTAGGACTAAAACCATTATCGATTAATAGACCATTACTTTCTTTATGTAAAGAAAAAAAAGTTGCGACGATAAAAACTTCAAGGTTCAGGTGGAATTTATACAAAGCTATTAATTAATTATTATTTTTCTATTTTTTATATTACAGAACATACGGAACGAAACAATAATATTTATATATTAAAATATCTTAATATTAATTAGGAACAAATAAAAATAAGAGATGATAAAAAAATGGCTGAAAAAATTAGTATGGATAAACTACCAAAATGGATGAAAAATATGCAGGGTATATCAGAAATTCCTTTTTATAGAAACAAAGGACAATCTATTGAATGGATAAGTAAAAAATTACATATCACAACTGATATTGTAGAATCTGTACTTGATAATTATGAAGAATATATAAATGAATTATGTGGGTGGGATAAAAAATGGAATTAAAATTAAACAATTCGGAAGCAAACTTTATTTTAAGCTTAATAGATGACAACATGAGTAACGAGTGTTTTGAAGGGAATATAGGCGAGGTTACCATGAAATCGATTATTAAAAAGATTGGCGATAGTGTTAGAGCCCAACCTAACGGATGCGTGGACGAATACGCTACGATGTTAAGAAATTATTACATAAAGGAGGCTGAGGACTGAAATGTGCGAAAACTGTAAGAATATGAGATTACAGATCGAGGATTTAGAGCTCGAAATAAAAAGACTCAACGAATTAGTTGATATTTTAAAGGTTAACGTTGCAAATGCCGAGGAAAGGGTAGAAGAATTAGAGGAAGAGCTTCAGGCAATAAAGGACGATCCGAGCTTATTAATGGAAGATTGGAGCGGTGATCTCGACTAATGGCTGAAGGAAGAGTATTTTGGCATTATACCTGCCCTATCTGTGAAAAACGATTTGAATATTCTATGATTGCTGGAGCTCCAATAAAAATATGTTCCGACTGTAAGAAAGATAAGACATCGGAAGCTCAGATTAAACTTTTAGAAGCGAAATTATTTTCTTTTAGTGCGCTTAACGTGCAATATCCAGAGAAGGTGGTCGAGTAATGCCGGGACAGGATTCGAGGACTGGAGGGTTGGATTTTATGTTTAAACTAACATGCTCTATTTGTTTCGCCATTTTTCCTCCGTTTCCAATCTTTATGATGACATCTCGTTTTGTCCTCGAGTCCCCTGAAAGCTATAATAAATTAAATAAAAACAATTTGGAGGTAGAATAACATGAAAAAGTTTATAGTAAGAGTACTGAATTCACGACCACATCAAAACGTAATGGAATATTTAGTAGAGTGGAACGATGGATCTATTGAATGGGTTAGGGAAGAAATGGTAGAAAATAAATTAGAAAAAGAGGTAGTATAAATAAATGGCTAAAAAAAAAGTGGAAAAGGAAGAAACCGTGCCCGTATTGCTCTATTTTCCCGACTCCTTACAGTTAGCGTTCAAATCGGAGTGTGCGAAGTATCGCGGGTTAAACATGAGCGCACAGGCAACGGAATTGGTAAGAGATTGGTTAAGGAAGCGAGGTGTGGAAGCGTGAGCAAAGAGACGGATTTTGACGTGTTATTGAAAGGTCTTCAAGAATTAGGTAAAAATCAAATTTTAATGAACAATACACTAATGAAGATTTTCGAGTTGCTTTCGGACCGCTCGAAGGAGGTATTTGAAAAAGAGATAACATCGGAACACGTATCAGGAATAAATCTCGAAGATAAACCGAACTTTAATTTCGTAATACCTATGAAAAACGCTAAATTTACGTGGTATAGGTTTGCCGACCAAGAGGGTAGGGTAAGGAAATGCGAAAACGAAGGGTGCGATTTGTTTCTCAAGTACAACGAGGGTAAGAAATCCTACGAACATTGGAAATTCGATCCCAACACCGGAAAAGGTGGATACGTAGCAGATAGATGCGAGGGGATATACGGTGGGTAGGTACAATCGGAACTCGAAAAGTAAGGCGAAGATGTTGAAAGCAGGCGTTAATCCTACTTTATCTATTTTAACAAT
>DATKTW010000004.1:0-6002 GCA_035530895.1 Candidatus Nanopelagicaceae bacterium | reverse complement strand
TTTTTTTTTTTCAAAATTAACGATAATATTTTTCATTTAATATACTTAATAATAATTATATGACAGAAGAAATATCGAAAGAAGTTAAGAATGAGATCTTTAGATTAGTATCAACTCCCGGAGTAGAAATTGAGGATATTCCTGATAGAGTAAATAAGGTTTATAAGACAGAATTGAATTATGAAGAAGTTATGAAAATATTATCTGATGAATATCTAAAACATAATCTCGATTACGGTAGACGACTTTGTTGTAGGTTCTGAAAAGGCGTATTTTACTTGATAAATAAAAATAATTCTAGAAAAAACATGTCTAAATTTAAATCCTTTAAGAGTTCCATGTTATTGTAAATATAAGAGTAAACTCTTTCTTCATTAAAGTATTTTAAACACAAATTTTTACCCTTTACTTCTTTTAAGATTGAAACTGTTTCATAAAGAATCGACTTCAAATATTTCGTGATTACTTCTTTTTCGCACTTTAATAAGTTAATATCAATAAAGTTAAACCAAGATTCTTTAGAAAAAGTAATATTTTCCAATTCTGGTTGTGATTTGTACACTTCCTCTTTTCTAAAATTGTTGTAAACTTTTTGCATCTGATCTAAGACTACTTGCTTTGACTTATTGTACATTTTCCTCTCTAAAATATTTCTTAACATGATAAAAATCTGTTGAAATACCCCTAAAATATCAAAAAAATCTGCAACTTGGTTTAAGGATTCTACTTCCTCCCACTGGCCGTAATAATCTTCAATGACTTTAAGGAATGGCATATAAACATTCATATTCCCATCCCAACTTTTTTTTTTTTTAATCCAAACTTTTTCGAATTCTTTTAAAAAAGCTTCTTTTATCACATTAAGCCTGCCCATTAAAATCTCAGTTTTTACTTCTTTTACATCTGCAACTACGAATAACAACTTGAATTCCGGTTCTAATATGTAAATCCATTTTAAACCCCCCATTTCTATAGATTCTAATGATTGATGAAATTCCTCAATAGAAAAATGATGAAAAGCCGTTAGAAATCCAGATACTATATCCTCATCAGCATCCGTTTTCAAAAAGGATTTATATAATAATTTTATTCCCGAATCGCTATTAAGAATCCAAATTATCATCTTACAACCTTAACCTTTAAGAGTTTTTAAATTTGAATAGATTAGCTCTGAAATCATTCTTTTTTTTTCTCAAATAATGATATCATTAATAAGATAAATAAATTCAGATCGACAGCAATTATGAAATTTCATAAAATTTTTTAGGTTCACTTCATTTAAAAATTTACTAAGTTCAAAATTAGTTTTTTAAGGACTTAGAACGTAATAATAATACGGTTTCAATATAAAATAGATATTGGAATGAATAATTTGGAAAAAATTAGTGTTATCTTTATGTTTCTTAGCCTTTAAATCACTAGTCTTGAATTTCCAATTTGAATAAAAATTAATGACGAGTAATATGAGCAAAACAAGTAAAATCGTAGTCAAAGCTCTAGTAACAGGCGGATCGGCAAGTGGTGGACCACCTATTGGACCTGCTGTTGGTCCAACAGGCATAAACATCAAAGATGTAGTAGATGCGGTTAACGAAAAAACCATGCTTTTTAAGGGTTTGACAGTACCAGTCAGAATCGAGTGCGATCCTGAAACCAAGCAATTTGAGATTTTCGTAGAAACCCCAAGCACAGCTTCACTCCTTTTGAAGGAATTGGGCATAGAAAAAGGAAGCATAAATAGCTCTGAGAAGAAATCTGGCGATTTAACTCTTGAACAGGTGGTTAATGTTGCAAATGCTAAAAAGGACATCTTCTTAGCTAAAAACTTTAAAAACGCTGTAAAAACAGTTTTAGGCACAGCTCTTTCTATTGGTGCAACAGTTGAGGGCAGTGATCCACGAGATATACAAAAAAGAATTGACGCCGGAGAATATGACGACAAAATCCAGAGGGAGATGTAAAATATGAAAGTCGATGATAAATTGTTAAAAAAATCGATTAACGCAGCTATCGAGTACTCTGTTATAAAAAAGGATGGATTTAAAGATAAGGTAAGGAAATTTGACGAATCGATTGATTGTATTATAAATCTGAAAGACCTTAATTTAAACGACCCTAAACAGAGGATAGACAAAGAAATATTACTTCCTAACAATATTATAACAAGAGATATACCAAATGTATGCGTAATAGCATCAGATGAAATTCTATTAGAAGCACGAAACTTAGGACTTGAAACGATTGATAACGATGGACTAGTACAATTGAATAACGAGGAGAAAAAAGTAAAGAAGAAATTCGTGAAGAAATACGATTTCTTTATAGTCGAAGATAAAATGATGCCAAGTGTAGCGCGTTATTTGGCTAGGTTTCTTGGACCGTTAGGGAAGATGCCAAAACCATTTCCAAGTGGTTATGGTATTATTTCAAGTCCAGAGGATCTAAATATAGCGATAGAACGATACCTAAAAATAATCAGAATTCAGCTTAAAAAACAACTTCTCATCCAAGTAAAAATAGGGAAAAAATCAATGGAGAAAGATAGGGTTTTCGAAAATTTAAAAGCTGTAGTGGATTATATTGCTGATCAAATGCCCCATAGATACAACAATATAAAATCAATGTTTTTGAAAACAACCATGGGACATCCTATTAAGATTGACGAACAATTTTTAAAGAGTATAGAGGTGTGAAACAGTGATAGGAAAACATGAAGTACCTCAATGGAAGATGGATGAAGTTGAGCATTTAGTGGGTTTGTTTAGAGATTATAGTAATATCGCTGTAATAGAGGTGGCGAAACTTAACGATAAGCAAATTCAAGAAATGCGAAAAATTTTAAGAGGAAAAGCAATCATAAGGATGTCAAAAAAGAGCCTTCAACTTAGAGCGATCGATAAATATAGACAGGAATCTATAAAGGGAGATTTAGATGGATTTGCTGAGAGAATTCCCGGACAAGCCGCATTATGTTTCACAGATCTTAATGTTTTTGAGCTAAAAAAGATTTTTAATCAAAGCGAATGGATGGTTCCTGCTAAACCTAATGAAATTACTCCCGTTGATATTTGGGTGAGAGCTGGCGACACAGGCTTACCTACTGGACAAGTTATTAGCGAATTAAACATGACGCTACGGCTTCCAACGAGAATCCAAAATGATACCATTTGGATTAGAGATGATACCCAAACGCATCATGCAGGGGATTTTGTTGATGTAAAACAAGCAGCCGTTTTAAAGAAGTTAGGAGTAAATCCAATTGAATCTCTTATAAAGATTCATTACGCTTGGAGCGATGGCGAAATTATTCCAGAAGAAATATTATATATGGACATGGAACAGTTCCAAAAGGACTTAACTTCAGCATATTTCTCTGCTCAGAATTTAGCTTTAGAACTAGGTATTGTAGACAAAGAAACCATTAAACCAATGATTCAAAAAGCACATCGAGGTGCTCTTGGACTATTATTCGAATTACCCGTGTATTTTGAGGAATTACGGGATGAATACGTTCGAAAAGCTGTCTTAAATGCTAACGCTATAAACGCTATGGTTCTTGGCAAGGATCTACCAGTTCCTGAAACGGAACATAAAAAAGAGAGTAAAGTAGATGAATCTGAAGATGAGGAAGATGAAGAAGTCGGTATCGGAGGATTATTTGGATAATTAAATAGATTTTTTGATAAAATAAACTAACACAAATTTTAAAATTAATTGGATAAAATAAAAAGAGGTTAAAAAAATGGAAACAATATATGCTGCCTTAATATTGCATAAAGCACAAAAAGATATCACCGAAGTCAACATTGAAAAAATATTAAAAGCTGCAAATGTAGATGTTGATAAAGCCCAACTTACAAAAGTTGTAGCTGGGCTTAAAGAAGCTGACATTGAGACGATTATTAATTCTGCTGCAGCGGTTCCCGTAATGGCCGCTCCCGTAGCTTCCGCACAATCCGCAACGGGAGCACCAAAGAAGGAAAAGAAAGAAGAAGAGGAAGAAGAGGAAGAGGAACCTACTGGTATTGGATCCTTATTCTAATTCTAAAAAACTAAGGCACATAAAGAAATTGAGTTAAATTTAATTTTGTAAGAAACTAAAATATTTTTTTCTATTATTTTTTTCTACTTTCTATTTATTTGAACGCTATCTATATTCTAAGAAATCAGTTATTCAAATGAATACCTTCGCAAATCAAAAAGTTTTTTTAAAATTCAATTTTTTGTTTAATTACATTTCTCATTCGAGAAAATTTAATTTTACTTAAAAAGAGAATACTCGTTAAAGTTTTAAACTGATGAACCATGACCGGAAAATTCCTAAAATTCTTTACTCCATTCGTACGGGTAATGCCTGAGCTTAAATCGCCGCAAAGAGAAGTAAGTTTCAAAGAAAAATTATTGTGGACTGTAGTGGCTCTAGTGATTTATCTGATTATGTCAAACATTCCTCTTTACGGGGTAAATGTTTCAGAAACGACAGACTATTATTATTGGTTAAGAGTTATATTGGCAAGCCAGCGAGGAACGCTTACAGAATTAGGAATTGGTCCAATAGTAACAGCTGGATTAATTATGCAGCTATTGCTTGGTTCTAAAATAATTAAAGTTGATATGAGCGATCCCTACGATAGATCGATGTTTAGCGGTTCTCAAAAAGTGTTCGCGATGTTTCTAACAATATTCAATATAATTGCTTATATTGTTGGAGGAGCTTTTGGACCTCTAACTATTACCAACGGAACATTTGTATTTTTACAGTTGTTTCTTTCTGGAATCGTTATCATCTTACTTGATGAATTGCTGCAAAAAGGATGGGGGATTGGCAGCGGAGTTTCTTTATTTATCGCTGCGGGTGTCGCGGGTCAAATCTTTTGGAATTTGTTTAGCTTTATCGGAGCTGATGGAGTTGCTAGAGGTCTAGTTGTTGGATTCTTCCAAGCCTTAGGGGATCCAACCTACGATGTTGCTAAATTAATTTTTAGAGCTGACAGATTACCTTCCATTTTTGGAGGTATTACGACACTAGTTATTTTTCTTGTGGTGATATGGTTCGAGTCCACCCGGGTCGAAATTCCCTTGGCGTACAAGGGATATCGAGGTTTCAAGGGCAAATATCCTATGAAATTACTCTACGTCTCAAATATTCCTGTAATTTTAGTTAACGCTTTATACGCTAATTTCCTATTCTTTGGACAGATGATTGCTGGACCAGATTCAGCTCTTAGAGGAGGAGATTTCGATTTTCTGATAAATCTGATCGGCGTTTTCGACGATGTACCAGCTGGCGGAGCGACAGGTAACTATTTGGTTCCAACTGGTGGTTTGCTTTATTATCTCACCCCACCTCAAGGTTTGGATCAGTTAGTAGCCGATCCATTAAGAGCTATTATATATCTTCTGTTCTTTATATTCCTCTGTGTGATGCTCGGCCGTGTATGGGTTGATGTTTCTGGTCTAGCCCCACGCGATATTGCCCAACAAATTATAGATTCTGGAATGCAAATTCCGGGATTTAGAAGCTCAGATAAAATCATTGAGCGGATTTTAAAGCGTTATATCCCAACACTAGTGATACTGAACGGTATTATAATTGCAGTAATGAGTTTCTTCGCCGATTCTCTAGGGGCATTGACTTCAGGTACGGGACTTTTGATAGCAATAGGAATCGTCCATCAGTACTCAGAGTCACTCGCGAAAGAAATGGCGGCGATGCAGTATCCGGGCATGCGGTCGTTCTTGGGTATGGATTAACGGATATAAATTAAATCCTCTAAATTTTTATTTAATATAGAGAGGACAAGAATCACCATCCTTTTTATTGAAAAAAACCATAGAATTATATATCTTACTAACAAAAAGTTTTTCTGCTAAAAACTTTAATAAATTATTAAAATTTCTTCAATATAACTATGCTTCTGTTATTATTACAAGAATCAAATGCTTTTCTAGATTGGATAAGCTACCCGCCAGGGTCCATGATTTTCATTATCTTAATGGCT
>DATKTW010000003.1:0-22922 GCA_035530895.1 Candidatus Nanopelagicaceae bacterium | reverse complement strand
GAAACATAGCAAATAGTAACAACTTTTATGGTATACTTCTATATGATTCCTGTTCTAATAATACAATCTCGGGAAACACAGCAAATGATAATAATTATGGGATATATATAGAGTATGATTGCATTAATAATAATATCTCGGGAAACATAGCAAATAATAACGATGATACAGGGATATATTTAGAGTCTGATTGCGATTACAACAACATCATTGATAATATCTTCTATAATAATACTCTGGGAATATTTATTGATTCAAATTGTGATAACAACTCAATCTATCAAAATTTCTTTCTGGAGAATGGAAAACATGCGATTGATGATGGAACTGATAACACTTGGAATAGCACGTCAATTGGTAATTACTGGGATAATTGGACTAGTCCAGATGTAAGTCCAAATGATGGAATTGTCGATGATCCTTATACATATATAGGTGGGTCTGCGGGAAGTATAGATTACTTGCCAATAGCAGAAGATGGTGCCCCCCAGATAACGATTAATTCGCCAAATGATGATGAAGTATTTGAAAGCAATGCGCCAAGCTACGATGTTATAATAACTGATGAATATTTGGTTGAAATGTGGTATTCTCTAGATGGAGGATTACATAACTACACATTTACCGAATTTACTGGAACTATTGAACAATTAGCGTGGGATGCCTTATCTGATGGTATGATTACATTAACCTTTTATGCTTCTGATGTACCGGGAAATATTGGATCTGCTGAGCTCACCATAATAAAAGACACTCAAGCTCCAACTATTACTATTAATTCACCCGCAGATGATGAGGTATTTGGTGCTTCTGCCCCCGCTTTCATAATTACGGTTAATGATGAATCTCTAGATTCGATGTGGTATTCTCTTGATGGAGGTTTGACGACTCATGCAATTACTACGAATGCCACCATTGACCAAACTGCATGGACGGCATTGTCCGAAGGCTCAATAACTATTACGTTCTATGCTAATGATACTTTAGGGAATCTGTCATTTGAAGAAGTAACGATAACAAAAAACATCCCCTCCGGTGGGATAGATCCAATTATGGTTATAGTTATCATTGTTGTTTCTGTAGTTGGAGGAGTTGCGGTAATAGCTGGTGTCTATATCTTTATGAAAAAGCGAGCGGCACCAGAATAATTTCCTAATTTTTTTTTTTTAAATAATATTGTAGATATAAAAATAATTTGAATTCACTAATCTAGTAATTCATCAATCTTTTTCTGAACTGGTCCTTTCTCCTTTAGTGTTCCAAAAAGCATTTCCTTATTTTTTTCTACAAATTTCCACCCAAAACCAGAGAGATCGCTTAAAGGGCCTTTTATTCCCTTAGGATTCCCAGTTCGCGTATAAATCACTTTCGTGTGTTTTATAGCCTTAAAGACTTGATATGGTGTCTCGTAATTCTCAATAAGAGATTTTGCTTTTTTAGGACCGATATCTACAAAACCCTCCACAATAAAAGTTCTCCTTTCCTCTACACTCATGCTTTTAGGAGCTTTCCGAGAAAGGATCGTTGCATTATCTTTTACCTGCTCTCGATAAGCAATTCTCTCAATCACAATCGCTGTATCGCTCAAATTTCGCGTGGGAATAACAGATATTCCAGATTTATAAGCGATTTTAGCGAGTGCACCGTATATGGATCCGATCTTCATTCCAGTATTTTCAAATACATTATCATTCAGACCCTCTAAAACGAGGATTGGCATAGAATATGTTTCCTTTAAGCGAAGACACTGTTCAAATAGGCGATTGTCCATAATTGAAGAGACAAAATCAAAACCTTCTTTTCTTTCGATTGCTACATCTTCTGTAATGACAATATCAGCGATATCAAGCTGTTTTGCTTGAAAATGAATATTAGGATGGTTCTCTTCTAATAATTTCATTAATTTTTTTTCCCTATTATCAATAATAATCTCTAATATGCTTGGTTTGCTCATCTTTATCTCCATTAATAATAATTAATGTGTTTTAAAGAAGATTAAAGTTTTTTTGATTAATTGATAGTAATTAACATATAAAAATAAAAAATAATTCGTATATGTTTAAAAGTTGAAGGGTTTCTATTTATCATGAAAATTTTCCCAGTCCTCATTTCGATTGAGATAAACACGAATCTCTTTTACGCTAAATAATTTATTTCCGACTAAAATGGATATTAAAATTAGAATCCCGCCAATTTCAGTTAAATAAACTGCAGGGTCATTAAATAGTTTGTAAAACCAATACCATAAAGGATCCTCGATAATTACGAAATCATATGTGATAAACGGAAAGAGTAAGGGAACCTCAGGTAAGTCTAATATTAGATGCGCAACCATTCCAATTAAAAACGGGAGAGAAATGGAACTTTTTCTCTTTGTTGCTATATGTAAAATGATAAAACATAATAAGATAAATAAGATGGTATGTGAGATTCCTCTACCAGAACCAAGGCTTAAGAATAACATTGGTTTATCAATAATATCCGGAAACAATGAACCAATTATTAGAGCAAATCTATTAAATTGGAATCTTTTTTTAATTAATGGCAGTTCAAAGACTATGAGGGGAACAGCTATGTGAAATAATAGATAAATCCTTAGAACCCCTCTTAAAATCCATATAATAACTGGATTAATTGAATTATTTCGGGTAAGAAAAATAATATAATTAATACGAACGCAACTTCTATTGATACTTTGAGTGCTCGTTTTAACAAATAAGGATAAGAAATTGTTTTTTCTTCAGTCATAATTTAAATTTTTTGTCTTTTTTCAATACTCTTTTAGGACTTCCTCAACAGTGTAATTTAGATGCACGATTTTAGAAAGAGCACTAACGATTTTGGTCGGGTCTTTTGCTTGGAATACATTTCTCCCAAATGCAACACCTGCGCCTCCTGCTTGTATAGAATCATGAACCAATTGAAGTAAATCAGGAATTGTGTCTGTTTTAGGACCACCAGCAATAATAACGGGGACATCAACGCTCTTTACGATATATTTGAAGGAATCTATATCTCCCGTGTAGTTTGTTTTAATAATATCCGCTCCTAGTTCCGCACCAGCTCTTACTGCAATATTCACAACATCTGGAGCATTCTCGTCAGCAATTTTTTTCCCCCGAGGGTATACCATTGCCAATAATGGTACACCCCATTCTCTTGAGGATTCAATTATTCGTTGAGCATCCTGAAGCATTTCTGGTTCTTCGTCTGCTCCTATATTGATATGAATTGAAACCCCATCAGCACCCATTTTTAGAGCTCGTTCTACGGAGCATACAATTACTTTTTTATTCGGATCAGGTGCCAAGCTAGTTGCACCAGATAGATGAATAATTAATCCGATATCTTTTCCATATTGCCTGTGACCAGCTCCAACCATACCAGAGTGTTCAATTACAGCGTTAGCGCCTCCTAAAGCGACTTTATCAACCATATCAGCTAAGTTTTCCAATCCTTTAATAGTTCCTACGGTTAAGCCATGATCCATAGGGATTATTATAGTTTTTTTGCTTTTTCTATCGAATAATCGCTCAAGTCTAATACTCTTTCCTATGTTTGCCATAATTATAATTCAAATTGAGGGATTTTTAAGTTATTGATAATAAATGACAGTAGAAATATAAAATTATACATCTGATGGTTTAGAATTATATCACCAAGGTCTTTTTATCGATGTAGCTCTACTCATTTCAGATTCATCAGGATGATCTAAATTGTAATGGATTCCCCGGCTTTCTTTGCGTGAGATAGCGCTTACAATTATAATTTTAGCCACTGTAGCTAAATTTCTAAGTTCAACGAGATTCTTTTCTAACTTAAAATCCCAATAATATTGATTGATTTCATCTTGCAACATGTTAATCCTTTTTTTAGCACGCTGAAGCCGCTTATCAGTGCGGACTATTCCTACATAATTCCACATAAATCTTCTTATTTCATCCCAGTTTTGCGTAATAATAACCGCTTCTGTTGATGGAACAGCGTGTCCTGGTTCCCATTGCTTAAATTCTTTAATTTTTAAATCAGAAGATAATGATGCTAAAGTTTCGGCACACTCATGAGCGCAAACTACTCCTTCAAGCAGAGAATTACTTGCCAAACGATTCGCACCGTGAAGACCCGTACAAGCAGATTCACCTATAACATATAGATTCTTTACCTCTGTAGATCCATCAACTCCTGCCATTACGCCTCCGCAACAGTAGTGGGCTGCAGGGACGACTGGTATAGGATTCTTGGTTATGTCAATATTAAACTTTAGGCATGTGTCGTATACTCCAGGGAAATGGCTTTTGATAAAGCTTGGTGATTTGTAGGAAGCAATATCTAAATAAACATAATCATCTCCAGTTTTCTTGAGTTCCGCGTCTATAGCTCTTGAAACGATGTCTCTTGGGGCTAATTCTTTAGAAGAGTGGTAGTCTTGCATGAACTCTTTACCTCGAACATTTTTCAAAATTGCTCCTTCTCCTCGCATCGCCTCTGTAATTAAAAAAGATTTGGCATAAGGATGGTAAAGGCAAGTAGGATGAAATTGATAAAATTCCATGTTCGATATAGTCGCTCCAGCACGATATGCCATTGCTATTCCATCTCCTGACGCTATATCTGGGTTAGTGGTATAAAGATAAATCTTACCCGCACCACCCGTTGCCAATATAGTTGCTTTCGCAGCGATATTATGGATGACGTCATTCTCCTGATCTAATACATAAGCCCCGAAACATTTAAAATTATCAGCAAATAGATTGATCGCACACCAGTGTTCTTTAATTTCTAAATTCTTTATTTTTTTTACATTATCAATAAGATGCTTCTCTATGTTTTGTCCTGTCTGGTCATTTACGTGAAGAATTCTTCTTTCCGAGTGTCCGCCTTCTTTACCAAGGTCATAATTTCCAGCATCATTTCTCGTGAAGTGAACTCCTATTTCAATTAATTCATTTATTCTTTCTGGTGCTTGAGTTAAAATTTTTCTTACTACTTTTTCATTACAAAGTCCAGCTCCAGCACTTAAAGTGTCTTGAATGTGTTTCTCAAAGTTATCACTATCATTCCAAACGCACGCGATACCTCCTTGAGCATAATACGTACTTCCCTCTTCTAAGTTCTCTTTAGTAATTAGTAATATTTTATCATCTGGGGAAAGATGCGCTAATTTTTTTGCCAATGATAACCCAGAGATACCTCCACCTATAATAAGAAAATCTGTTTTAGTGTTCAAAAGACTTATCTGCTTAATTCAATAATTTAAGTATTTATTATGAGATTATAACCAAATAATTATTATAGAAAATTTGTTATTGTTTTTGAATTTACTACTTATTAGGGAGAATGTTTCGAGAAAAATTATGCCAAAATACGATCATATTTACTCCTATTTGTAACTACTTAATCGAAATTTTTTTTTAAGATTTTACATTTCCAAACCTAATTTACCATCAATTTAAAATCGTTTAAAATTTAGATGGTTATCTACAATTTTGTTTTGCAATTCTTAGATAAATGACAAAAATTGAAAATGTACTATATATTTGTAGCGGCAATACATGCAGAAGTCCGTTTGCTGAAGCCTTTTCAAAATGGCTTCAAAAGACTAAATATACTAATGAGATAAAGGAGCTCAATTTTGATTCAGCTGGAATTTACCATTATTATGAGCAACCTCAACAAGGTACATTAAAATATCTTAAAACTAAGGGGATTGGAATGGATGATTTCCAAGCTAAAGATGCTGACGAAGAATTATTAAATAAACAAGACCTTATTTTAGCCTTCGAGGAGAAATACCATATCCATAAATTAAAAAGAAAGTTTAGAAATATTAAGGATTTAGATGGTAAGCTGTTTTTATTATTGAAATTTGCTGGGGAAACTGAAAATTTAGAAATAGAAGATCCTTTTTATTTAGAGGAAAATGAGTACAATAAAATACTAAAAAGAATTGAAAATGGCATAATTAAGTCTATTGAAAGAATTATCGAAATAAACACAACTGAAGATTAATAATAAAATGCAGTTTTTTCTCAATTGGTAAATATATATCTAAAAATTAAGTCACTCCTCTGCAAACTCAACATATTTTTGGTTAAAGTATTTGACTACGAGAAATTTAGTAGGATCAAATGGGGAAACATTTCCTTGGAAATGTTTTAGCTCTTTATTAAATTTATTTTCAAATTCTCGTGAAAACTCATCAAGTTTTTTAAATAGAACGGGTAATTCCATAGATGTTATTAATGCAACAATATGATACTTTCCATAAGTAAATAATAGATTAACTTCTTCTTTTTGAATTTGTCTAAGTTCTTTCTTACTATGGGTTATTTCAGAAATTATCATAATAATCCCGGATAGCACACCGGATATTAGATCCTCATCAAAGTCAGCTTTAGCTTCTCCTTCTTTAAATAATTCTTTATGTTCAAAATTTTGGTTATAGAGACAGACTCCATGCTTATTGAAAACGAATATATTTTTTAATGTAGTTGCCCATTCTTTTTCTTTAGATACTAAGAATTCTTTCATTCCCATCATCCATACCAAAAGGATCACTAAAAGAAATGTATTCAATAGATCTGGAAAGTTCGGTATAAAATTATTGAGTCCAGGAAATATATCATACATATCATTTATCCACCGACTAAATGTAAATCCGATAATTACTCCAAAGAGTAAGACTGACATATTAAATCCATTAATTCGACCTCTAAATTTCAAGTTTCCTCTCTCTGTTGAAAAATCTCCCGAGATTGTAAAGATTGCGAGTAAGAGGGGTAATATAGAAAACCCATAATGAATAGAGAGGAATACTTTTCTAGGGAGCCCAAAAATGTATGATGTTTCAACAAATGCCCCGTTAGATATAAGAAAAAATGATAGAACAAAAATTCCTAGTACTATAGATATTTTACGACCAATATTATCCAAAGCGCACCCAGCAAAAAGAAGATATATAAAAGACGCTATTCCATAGATAATAAAATCTACTTCAAAACTATATCTGGCCAATAAATCTCCCAAAATAAAACTAAGTATAAAAAAACTTGAAGCATATCGAAAAAAATGCTTTTCGAAAATAATATTTAGATATTTCTTTTCTGATTTCAAACGTTCTTTTGTCTCCACATATTTATACCTTTTAGAACACCAGATTATAACCATAAAGATTCCAAGCTCTAAAACACTGAAATATATATATAAATATTCAAAAATTATGAATATTAAAGAAATAAACGCAATTGAAAAACCAGAAATCAAAAAATAGGCTGCTAATCTTCCCCGGTTTAATATATTAGTTTCATGAACGAATATTGTAAACCAAGTTATAATCAACTGAGGAATTGTTATTAGAACAACAAATAGACCAAAATAATAAAGAATTAATCCAGGTAACGCACTTATGAAAAGTCCAATAATACAAATGAGCAGTGTTAAATTAAAATATCTAGTTCTATTTTTAAAAAAATCAACCAATATTCCGGATATGAGAAAGCTTGAAGCAAGAACAATTAAAAAAATATATACATCTACCCCAACAATTAAAACACCACTCGTTAACATGGCGTACTTAAACAAGAACGCCACAGCTATGAATGTAATAGATAAAAAGGAGAAAAATAAATAAATTGATGTGCTCTTTGGCAAATTGATATCACGAATAAATACCCTAATGAACCAGTTCTTAACAGATTCTTTTTTCATGAGAGCTAATTAACAATGATTTTCCGCATTATTTGTTAGGAGCACTTTATATTTAATGTTTATGTAAAGATTTTCTCATAAATTTTATTTGGAAACCAATTCTTTTTATACATGATGCAATGTGGATAAGATTAAACGAATTCTCTTACAATGTTTAGGAAATACCGCTAGATCCCCTGCAGCTGAATATTTAGCACGATATTATGCTAATAAAAAAGGTGCTAATTTAACTTTTGAGAGCGCTGGTTTCATAAATGCTTTCTCATACATGCAACCCGAATCTCAAGAATATTTGAATGCTAAAGGTATAAACCATTCTAATTTTCACCCTCAAATTATCAATCGTAAATTGCTTGAAAAACAAGATTTGATTATAACAATGGAGATATCACATGCTCAAGAAATTAGAGATAACTACCCCGAGATTCCTGACATCGATAAAAAGACATTCACTCTAAGAGAATTTAACGGAGAAACAGAAGAATTAAATATCATTGATCCATATTACACGAGTACTAATACTTACAAGAAAGTTCTTAGAATCATTGACGAAAATATCGAAAAAATGATAAATAAAATAATACAGATTAATCAATTAAAATCTTAATGCTTATTTTTGGCATGGAAAGATAAAGACTTAAAACATATTGATTGGTTTAATAATTTTTATTATTGCCTAAAATTTTCCTTTCTATATTTTGTTAACATCAAATTGTGTATTAAATATGTATAAATAATAAATTGTTATAATACACTATAAAATGAAAAAAAAAGAAAAAGAACGAAAAAAGGAAATAGATCAACCACAAAAAAAAACAATTAAAAATCCTCGTTTAGAAACGCTTTCAGAGATAGTGGAGTTAATAGATTTAGCAAATGATTCTTTGATGAAAAGTGATTATGATAAGGCAATCAATTACTCCGAAAAAGTAATTCGATTAGCTATAAAATCAAATTTTGATCATCATATAAAAGAGCAACAACAGTTCTTGATACAAATTGCTAAGAAAGTACAAGAAAATTTTTTTGTTTTAGAAATTAAAGAAGCGGTCAAAAAAATTAAAAAAATCTATAATGTTCTTCTTGAGGCTAAACAGATTTCTCAAGCTCATGAAATTCTAGAAACTTTTAAGAGGCACTATCAAGATAAGATTGATCTAGATTCAATACCTTCAATTAAAGAATTAACAATGAAGGATCGAAGAGAAAGGATAAAAAATAAATTAGAATAATAGCCCGTAATCTCAATTAAAGCCTTTCCTGAATTCTTTATATCCCATGAAATCTTTTGTATCAAGTATAAGTAATTGGTTTTTAATGGTAGAGATAAATGTTGTATCAATTAGAATCTTAATGATCTAGTAAGAGCATCCTATATATGATAAGAAGAATTCTGTTTATTTGTTACGCAAACACATGCCGGACTCCCGCGGCTGAGAAATTAGCTGAACTTTACGCTAAAAAATATGATCTAAAAGGAGTTTCGTTCGATTCTGCAGGTTGGCACATTGCTTTCGAACATGCTCAACCAGAAACTATCGATTATATTACATCTAAAGGAATTGAAATGGAAGATTTTAGACCTAAGGCAATTACTCGTCAGTTGTTAGAGAAACAAGACCTCATTATTGGTATGGAAAGATACCAAATAACAAAGATCCGAAATAATTTTAAGGATATGAAAGAAAATTTGAAGGGTAAGTTATATACTTTAAAGGAGTTCAATGGCGCGGGAAAACAAAACCTTAATATTCCAGATCCTTACAAAACTGGCAGAAAACGATATTTCGAGATTCTCGAAATAGTAGAAAGAAATGTCGAACGTCTCGTCCAGAAAGTTAAAAAGATTAATCAGGTAAATTAAATATGAAAACGGTATTCTATTTCTCCCTAAATTAAGAATTTTCAAATTCTTAAGATCATAAAAGATGCACAGCATAGTTTATCCAAAGAAAAAGCACCTGAAGTGAATCAAATAATAATAGAATTCCTGAAAAAAAAATAATAAATCATTTTAATGAAGATTTTACCTTAAAAAAACCCTATATTCTTTGCTTATCCTCTTAATTTTAATTTTAATTTTAATAGATTTAGGGGATCAAAACAATGATATGAAAAATGTTTAAATAAAAAGAATTTAGTATATTTATAACACTTTAGAAGTGGTGAATTCCTTGAATATAAAATCAAATAAAAAAAATAAAATCGCATTTTTACTAATACTATTCCTCATATCTGGGTTTCTACAAATTACTAGTTTTTCTCAAAAGAATGAGATACTTACTGATAAAAACTTATATAGTGAGGAGAATGTTGATAATGTTAATATAGCGGCAACAATTCAACTAGATTGGGAAGTTGCAACAACACTAGCACAGAATACCACATGTACAATAAATAAACCATCTGGAACTCAAGAAGGAGATTTATTAATACTTCATTGCACAATTAATGATCAACATGCTTTAACTGGACCTTTTGGTTGGACCATTCTTTTACCGGAGGTTCAGGGCGGTAAACAAACTACTGCTTCATGGTTTAAAATTGCTAATGCTTCAGAACCAAGCAGCTATGACGTTACATGGTCAACCGGCGAAGTTTACGTTGGTGGAATAATAAGAATTACTGACCATGATAGTGCTGATCCAATTCAAGCAACAGCTACAGCTACTGGAACGGAAGATGATATTATTAATCCTTCGGTGACTACAACAAAAGATGATACATTACTAATTGGGTTTCATGGAGTAGACGATGACGACCAAGGTGATAATTATACTTCTACACTTGAATCGGGTCCGATTGCTCTATATGCAAGAAGTTCTCATGCCGGTGTCCCAGATACTGCTAGTGCTGGAATGTACTATGAAATTCAATCAAGCCTAGGAGCTTCTCCAGCTCGCACTTGGGATATAAACGGCAGTGAGGATTGGTACGCGGCAACTGTAGCAATAAACTCAGCATTAAAGTACCCAATTATCAATGTTAGTAGTCCTACAGAGAATGAAATTTTTGGAGTTGTAGCTCCGAATTTCACCGTTGAAATTACAGATTCAAATTTAGATACCATGTGGTATACCATAGATGGAGGATTAAACAACTATACATTTACCGAGAATGAGACAATTAATCAAGGGGCGTGGGATGCATTGCCGGATGGAATAGTTACTATTAGATTCTACGCTAACAACACTTTAGGAGACATCAATTTCGAGCATGTAAATGTAATAAAGGATACTTCAGCACCAGTTATTAATATTGTTAGCCCTGTTGAGAATGAAATTTTTGGAGTTGTAGCTCCGAGTTTTATTGTTGAGATTACGGATCCAAATTTAGATACCATGTGGTATGCGATATTTAACGGAACCTATGTATCACAGAATAGAACATTTACTGTAAATGGAACAATTGATCCAACGGAATGGGGCGCATTATATGATGGAACATATACTATTAGATTTTATGCTAATGATACTCTTGGAACTATTAATTTTGAGGAAGTTGATGTAATAAAAGACATTTATGCAATTATTATTAATATTCTTAGTCCAACAGAGAATGAAATTTTTGGAGTTAACGCTCCGAGTTTTATTGTTGAAATTACAGATATGAATTTAAATACTACATGGTATACTGTGGATGGAGGACTGAACAACTATACATTTACTGAGAATGGAACAATTAATCAAGCAGCTTGGGGTGCATTACCAGATGGAATAGTTACTATTAGATTCTACGCTAACAATACTTCAGGGGATATTTATTTCAAGCAAGTAAATGTAAGAAAGGATAGCTCAGCACCCATTATCAATATTATTAGCCCTACAGAGAATGAAAATTTTGGAGTTGATCCTCCGAGTTTTATTGTTGAGATTACGGATCCAAATTTAGATACCATGTGGTATGCGATATTTAACGGAACCTATGTATCACAGAACAGAACATTTGCTGTAAACGGAACAATTGATCCAACGGAATGGGGCGCATTATATGATGGAACATATACTATTAGATTTTATGCCAACAATTCTCTAGGAAATATTAATTTTGAGGAAGTTGACGTAATAAAAGACATTTATGCAATTATTATCAATATTCTTAGTCCAACAGAGAATGAAATTTTTGGAGTTAACGCTCCGAGTTTTATTGTTGAGATTACATGTGCCTTTTTAAATACAACATGGTATACCTTAAACGGAGCACCAAAAAAGTATATATTTGCGGTAAATGGGACTATTAATCAAACAGCATGGGAGGCATTACCAGATGGAATAGTTACTATTAGTTTCTACACTAACAATACAGTAGGAGACATCAATTTCGAACAAGTAAATGTAATAAAGGATAGTTCAGCACCCATTATCAATATTATTAATCCGCTAGAAAATGAAATTTTTGGAGTTAGTCCTCCGAATTTCACTGTAGAAATTACAGATCCGAATTTAGATACGATGTGGTATTGGATATTCAATGACACTTATCAATCACTAAATATTTCATTTACCACGAATGGAACTATTGATCCAACGGAATGGGATGCATTATCAAATGGAGAATATACTTTTAGATTTTACGCCAACGATACTGTAGGAAATATCAACTTTAACGAGGTAAATGTAACTAAAGATATTTATGCAATCTTTATCGATATCGTAAGTCCAATAGAGAATGAGATGTTTGGAGTTGACGCCCCGAGTTTTAATGTTGAGATTACATGTGCCTTTTTAAATATCACATGGTATACCGTAGACGGAGGACTAAACAACTATGTCTTTACTGAGAATGAGACTATTAATGAAGCAGCATGGGATGCATTACCAGATGGAATAGTTACTATTAGATTCTACGCTAACAACACCTTAGGAGTCATTAATTTCGAGCAAGTAAATGTAATAAAAGATGGCTCACCACCAACTATCAACATTGTTAGCCCCACTGAGAATGAAGTTTTTGGAGTTGACGCTCCAAGTTTCTCCGTTGATATTGCGGATCCGAATTTAGATACAATGTGGTATACAGTAAATAACAGTGCTACTGAATTTATATTTACTCAAGATGGTGTAATTGATCAAACAGCATGGGATGCTCTAGCAGATGGAGATGTTCTTCTTACTTTTTATGCTAATGATATTTTAGGAAATTTAGCATCTGAGGATATTATTATTAGAAAAAGTACTCCAAGCGGAGTAGGTCCAGACTTTACTCTAATTATTATTATTGTTTCTATAATCGTGGGAGTAGCTGCAGCTGGTGTAGTATTGGGAATACTCATTAAAAAAGGAAAAATATCATTAGAAAAATTACTAAAAAGAAAACCCTCAACAGAGAAACCTCCAACGGAATAAAATAATAAATAAACCTTTTTTTTATATTATTTTTAATTGAAATTAATAATTTACTAAATTTTCAACATGATATTTATCTGTTTGATTTCTTTTCGAGAATTTAGGATGTTCTTTCTTAGTGAAGCTTTTTTACATTAAACCAAAAAAAAATTAATCATTCAAAAAGTTAAAAAGAATAATCAGGTAAATTAAATATGAAAACGGTATTCTATTCCGAATTTAGGGATTGCTTACACTTCTGTAAAATATCTTATCTAATAAGTCGTAATATTTAAAATTTCTAACACTATTTGAAAAAATATACAAATATTCTTAGAATTCTATTTATGAACCAAATAACGATTAATAACACAGTGATTGAGATATTCGTCGGCGATTTAATCAATGCGCAATACAATGCAATTGTAATTCCTACAAACAGTCGCCTTTTGCCAAGTGGTACTTTGCGATGCAAGGTACTAAAAGAAGCAGGACATACAATACAAGTAGAATGTAATCAAATTATAAGCAAAATATCTAATGTTCCAATTGGAAAAGTAGTAATCACATCTGGCGGTAATTTGAATGCCAATTTTATATTTCACGTGAGAGCAGGCCACGATCAAAAAAAATTGATGTTAGCAACTTGGAATTCATTATTTCTTGCTGATAAAGAAGGAATTTCTTCAATCGCATTTCCTCCTATATCAATAGATGTTTTGGGGTTTAACGCAAAGATTTGCGCTGGAATAATGATTCCAACGATTCAGAAATACATCTTAGAGAAGAATAGAAATTTAAAAAATGTCTCAATCTGTCTTGAAACCTTACCTGACTATAAAGAATTTGAAAGCGTTCTTAGCAATTTAACTTCTCCTATTCATTCTTAGACTTCGTGATATTTTATTATTCTTGTTTGTACTTTTATTTTGATAATTATTCAAAAAATGTAACTTTTTAAAACAATAATCTATGTTATATGTAAGATTTTTAGTTCTAGTATAAATCAAATTCAGATTTGATTTAAATATCGAACATAATTTGACCATTCAAAAAAAATAAATTAGGATATGGGGACTCTTTTTTGGAAACAAAAGGTATAAATGAGAATTTTTTAAACGATTTAAATAGTAGTATTCAAAATGATATCTCAAATATTAATTCACTAAAGGGATTTGAAATAATTTCTGAATCTATAGTCTACAAAATTCTTGATATATTCGGAAGAAACAGTTTGCTTTCAATGTTGTATCAAACAGGGTCAGGACCAGGAGAAGCAATAGCCAAAAAAATAAAACAAAAATATGCAAAGGATGACTTTGAGATTTTTGAGGCTTTAAAAATCTTAATGATTGAGTTAAGAGATTTTTACTCAATGCAAATTAGAGAAGTTCAAGAATTTCCAGATCATTTCAAAGTAATTATAGAAAATTATTGCTTTTTACGAGCACCTTATAGCGAGAGGGAGAAACTTAAACCGGGTAAAGCATTTTGCCGTATTAATAAAGGGTATTTTGAAACTGCCTTTAGAAAACTATTAGGAGATAAATTAAAAAAAGTAGAAATTAATTTTCTTCACGACGATCTCGAAAATGATGTTTGTGTAGAAGAGCTAATCTTTTATCCTAATCTTGAAACATCTAAATGAAATTACAAAATATCTTTAGACAGTATTTTCAATACTTTAGCCAATTTCATTTTTTTTTCCTCCATTAATGGACCAGCAGCAGCTGTAGCGGGTCCAATAGATCCCATTCCTAATTTTTCATGGATTTGCCAGTAGGCTTCTTCATAAATTTCCGCTTTTTTATTATAATCCTTTCGAAAATCTTGAAATGCCTTGTCAATTATTATATCTGCGGTCTTATCAAGTTCCTTTAATCTTTGATTAATGTATTTTCCCGTTATATCTTTATCTGTATCAGGATCAATCACCCGCTGCACCATGTGTTCTTCTGCAATATTTTCTTTTTTATCTTTCATGCGATGTATGACACTACTCAAACTGAAATTTTTAATACAATAATGATTTCTTCAATAGGATAATAATAACCGAGGTATAAAATTCTTCTGATTAAGAAGTGAACTAAAATCAATCTCCACATTAAATTCAAAATTTATTAGTCTACTTATTATTTTCCACTATATACTTGTATTTTTTGAGATACGAAATGTCAAAGATTAAAAAAAATTTTGAATTAGTTTACATATTGCAATCTGATTTTAATAAACAATAAAATAAAATTTTATAGAGGAAATATAAAAATGGCTGAAATTAAAAACATTGTTATGATTGGTGCTGGTTTAATGGGTCATAACGCCGCTCAAATCTGTCTGATGGCGGGTTATAATGTCACATTGGTTGACATCAAGGACGAATTTGTTGATGCAGGTGTTGCTAAAATTGATGAAGGTTTAAAAAAACTTGAAGGGAAAGGAAAATTAGGTGAGGGCATTACTGCTGCAAGTCTGATGGGAAATTTGAAAAAATCAATAGATATTGCAAGTGCAGTAAAAGACGCTGATTTTGTTATTGAAGCTGTTGTCGAAAAAATGGATGTTAAAAAGCAAGTGTTCAAGACATGCGACGAAAATGCACCACCACATTGTATCTTAGCAACGAATACATCAACAATGAGCATTACTGAAATCGCTAGCGCAACAAATAGAGAAGATAAAGTGATAGGCATGCACTTCTTTAATCCACCGATTCTTATGCGATTAATCGAAATAATAGCGGGTGAAAAAAGTTCCGATGAAGCTATGGATATTGGTGTTGAATTGAGCAATTCATTACCTTGTTTAAAAGGAAAAAGATTTGTTCCAAAAGTCTTGAAAGATCGTCCTGGATTTATTGTCAATCGTTTAAATGCACCAGTTCAAATTTATCTTAACTGGGTATTTGATCAAGCAGCTGAAAAGGGAATACCATGGGAACAAATCGATGCTGATGCTGCCGGTTTAATGCCAATGGGACCTTGTGAACTCGCGGATTATGTCGGAATTGATACTATGTTTCATGTAGGTAATTATTATGCAGAAACATTATCTCCTGATTTTAAACCAGGGAAGATAATTACAAAGATGGTCGAAGAGAATAAACTCGGACGAAAATCGCCTCATGGATTTTTCGATTGGACAGCAGGCAGATCTAAAATAGATAAATCTAAAAAAGCAGGATTGTTTACTGTTGAAAATTCCATGGCTATTATGTTAAACGAAGGTTGTCGCCTATTAGACGAGAAGGTCGTAACGGGATTCAAGGTAATCGATGAGGCGAACATGGCTGGAATGAATACTCCTGGACCTTTTGGTGGTGGTAAAAATCAATTTGAGAAGTGGTCAACCCTTCTAGATGAATTAGCAGACAAGACTGGCAAAGACTACCTAAGACCTTGTGAGCTAATGAAGTCTGGTGGCTTTGTTAAAATGCGAAAGTAAGTGAAAATTCTAAATCTAAGTCAAGCTTTATTTTTTTTTTTTTTCTTATCTAATATTTGGTTATTTAATTTTATTGCTTTCAAAAATCTAGCAAATTAATGAAAATAAAAAATTTGAAAGTTTTTAATTAGTAAAGAATTACTACTAAATATTCACAATTCAAATTTTTAAAGAATTAAAATTAATGATAAAGAGCTTAAAAAAGGTAAGTAAAAATGTCAGAAAAAGTATTTGAACATCTAAAAATCGATTGGCCAACAAAGTTAGACGACCAAGGTGAGATTATTCGAGATGGAACCGTAGATGGAAATTATGCAGTAATTTCTATTAATAGACCTGATAGATTAAACGCTTTAACGGAACAAACAGTATCTGAGATTTCTAGCGCATTGCGAATTATGGAAATTGATGCAAGCGTTCGAGCAGTTGTTTTACGAGGTACTAAGGATTTTACAAAGAAACCAGCGTTTTCTGCAGGAGCCGACTTAGCAGCTGCTTTTAGTCCGGGGCTTAAACCTAATGTAACCTGGCACATGGCGTTGGCAATGAGAATTAGACATCGAGATTATGATGAAATTGAACAATTCTCAAAACCTTTAATCGCTGCAGTTGATGGTTTTGCCTTAGGTGGAGGTTGCGAATTAGTACTTTGCTGTGATATTGTGATTGTGTCTGATAGGACAAAAATTGGATTGCCAGAAATCAATCGAGGTATTTTTCCTGCAAATGGAGGAGTTACTCGAATGGCTGAAAGAATTGGAACTAATAGAGCATTAAGAATGGCTATGTTTGGGGAACCTATTGATGGCCAAACCGCAGTTGATTGGGGATTAGCTTCCTGGATTGCACCTGCGGGAGAAGAGTTTGAAAACCTCGTTCATAAGAAAGCTAAATGGTTTGGAGAAGCTCCTACTACAGCATTGTTTGTAATTAAGAAATGTGTGAAATTTGGAACGAGATATGAGCAATTAGGTCTTATTATGGAGCAAATGGGGTTTGGAATCAATCAAGTATCCTCTGATGCTAAGGAAGGAATAATGGCTTTTAACAGAAAGGTTAAATGTCCAAAATGCGGCGGTAAAGGTAAATTTGAGGACGGAACAACATGTAATGTCTGTCAGGGCAGTAGAAAGATAAAAGATTCCCCGCATTTCATCGGGATGTAATCTATTTTTTTTTCTTTTATTCTTATTTAAAATTAATTTCTAAATACTTCCCATAATTTTATAAATTATTCTAATTATAAACAAGTAATGGGAGGTATCGAAGTTATTGAAGAGATAAACGATGGGAATCTCTATCTTCGCAAAATTTCTAAAGAAGATGTTAGATTTTTCTTTCAGAGTTTGAAAAATAGAGATATGACTAATTATCTGTCGCTTGGACCTTTAACGTCATACGAACATTCAAGAAGATTAATAAAAAACTATTTAAAATCATGGGAAGATTACCTCCAGTTTAATTATGTAATTGAATTAAGGGACAATCAAAAGACAACTAAAATTGGTTCTGTCAGTCTATGGAATATCAACTGGTTTCATCAGCGTTCTGGAATAGGTATATGGATTCTCCCAATGTTTTGGGAACGTGGAATTGGTGCGAAAACTATAACATTGATAAAGATTATTGGATTCAATCATTTGAAACTGAACAGAATTGAAGCCCATATAGCTGTGGAAAACGATAGATCGATTAAAATGTTTAAAAAATGTGGTTTTGTTGAAGAAGGTACATTGAAAGGATACCTTAATATCAACGGGGGGTTTCAAGAAGCTCTCTTGGTAGCTTGTTTTAAAAATTAGAATATCCTTGGGTTTAGTTCGAAACCTCGTAAAAATCCTTTCGATTTTACAATCTCGTCTATATCTAAAGAAAACGATTTAAACTGAGAAAAATTTCCATTAAAATTGTTCAATTCTTTGTTGAATTTAGTTAAAAACCTATCAAGGACTTTAATAGCAACGCTATCAAGATTTTTTTTTTTAAATTTTTTCTTATCTACTCTACTATCGCATTTAAAAATTAGATGAAAATTAGATGTAGGATGAGTATAAAAGTAGAATACACTTTTATTCATCTTTAATGTATTCAAACTCTCTTTAAATCCATATTTTGTAAATCTACATATCTGATCGAAATAACTCGCAATCAGATGATAATTTTCATCCTCATTTGAACTACCAATAAAATTATGGAAAAATATGGGTATACCCTCAGCATTCAATATAATGATCTTTTGGATCAATTTTTTTCCAAAAAATATATTCTTTTTTTTACTACTTATATGTTGTTCTTTAAAAAAATAAGGTGGAGTTTGTATTAATTAAAATGGTTATTAATACGAAAATAAAAGTGGATTGTTCCGTCAAAATAAGGGAGGTTTTAATTTTATAAGGTTTTTATTGTGGTTTTTTGGTTTTGATTAATTCTATAATCTCTTTAAAAATTAGTAGAGAATTATCATACTCTTCCTCTTTTAAAGCCTTTATTGCTTCTGAATTGAGTTCTTTAACCCTATTTGCAATCTTTTCGGCTTCTGCTACCATCTTTATTTTTTTATCAAGGGTATTTATGTATCCATTAAATTTCTCAATGTTTTTGGTTTTACCTATAAACCGGGATATTTTGATTAATTGGTTGATATTGCTTATAGCTTGTTTAAAATGATTACGTGCGATATTATCCTTAATGAGAACTTCTAAAGCTTTTAAATCGTCCTCTAATTTAAGGTATTTACTTTCAGCATCAAGAATAAATTTCTTCTTTGCTTCAATTTTTTGATTATATTCTGGAAGGCTCTCCTTTTCTAAGTATGCGATTTTTGAGTCAAGGACTCTTTTAGCTTTATCAAATTCGTAATTTTCTGTTAATCTTGATACCTCAAGTAAATCTTTCTCAATATTTTCATTAAGTACATATTTTTTTCTTAATTCTAAAAACATTATTTCGGAAGTTTCCCACATTTTAAGGATTTCAATATTATTGAGCTTCTTTAAAAGCACTTTCGCTTTTTCTAGTATTTCTCCCGCTGGAGAAAGATTGTTAGTATTAAGATAACTGTTAAATTGTATTTCTAACGGTTCCAATTGCCTCATTAAGTTTAGCTCCTTTTTAATGAATTCATTCCATATTTTTGATTCTCTTGATAAAAACTCCTTTACGTTATTAAAAGAATTCAGATCAATATTTTTTTCATAATATTGCTTAAATGTCTGGACTAAATCATGAGCTCCTTCAATATTCCCTTTTTCTACAAGTTTATCAAATTTTTCTTCTAAATCTTCGAAATCATCTCTGACGACGATATATTTATGCTCGTCTTTAGCTTGTTTATAAAGATTTGCGATGTATTCACCTTCTTCTCTAACAACATAATATAACCTGGCTCGCTCTGCAATATCCATAATTTCTTCAGCAACTTTTATAGCCTCGTCGAATTTTCCCATTAGATAGTGATTATTTGCAATCACTTTAAGCTCGTCAATTTTAGATAAAACTTCTAGTTTTTTTTTATTATCCGCTCCCTCATCAAGATTCTTATTAATGATCATTCACCTGCTTTTTACGAGTTATTTAATTCTAAATTTTGTACAATTTCTCCATAGATTCTTAGAGCTTTAGAAAATTCTCCATTTTTCATGCATTCTAGGGCAGATTCACTTAACTTATTTAAATCGTTGCAAAAATCATTTTTGACGCTGAGATATTTACTTTTCAACAAATCTAATTTGTCTTTAACTCTATTATCAAAGTATTTTAGACTTGACTTTTGGATTGTGGCAAGAAATTTTTTAGTTTCTTTCAAAAATATTAAATTCGTGCTATCTCTAAATTTTTCAGAAAAATTATCAATCTCCTTTAAAAATTTATCTTGCTCGATTTTTAACTTATAAACCATATTTTCTTCTTTCAATAATAACTGTTGAGCTAACGGTATGGAAGAAAGGTCATATTTATCTGTGTATTTTTGTTTGAATTCTTCAACTAAAGTACGAGCTTCTTCATATTTCTCTTCTTCTACTAATTGGTTAAAAATTTTAGTTTTTTCCTTACAGATTTGCTCAATTTCACTAAGAATTTCACTTGCGCGGGCCCTTATATGGGCCTCATTGATAAAATTGATTTGATCTTGTTCGAGCGAATCATCCTTAATATCCCTTGCTAAATTAACAATTTTTTGAGCAAGCTCAATAGCTTCTCCATAGTTATTTGCAATGAAAAACTTATCCGATTTATCTTTCAATCTGTTTATTTCAGAAAGCACAGGTAATAGTCTAACTTCTAACTTTTTAATATTAGATTTAAGAATTTCTTCTTCAAATCCGATAATATTTAAGAATTCTGGAGGTTCTAATCCTGACTCTATAGTAATATTTCTTAAAATTTTTAATTCTGGATATGTTCTTGAAATCGCACCCCGAATTTGAGGAATATGTCTTTTTAAGCTTTGAACTGCTTTTTTCCCCATCCATACATACATCCGCTTTAGGTCTGGAATATAAAAGATCAAAACATTGAAGAGAGTTAAGCTATTCAATAAATTCTCTGGGGCTATTTCCTCAAAGCTACCAGAATAATCTAACCTAAAAATTTTAATATTCGAACTCATCTCCACAATCATTTAAGATTCAATACTATTTCAATTTATTTTAAGAAAAAAGAGAAGAGTGAAAATAAAATATTATATAAAAATCTATTTTGAGTAATTAGAAATTCTACTCATCAGAACTTTCAATAGGCTCCTTTAGCATTTTGTCTGGTTTGGAAGTTACTTCTGCTGTTTTTCCTTTTAAGAGTTTTGAACTTTTAGCTAGTTCATTCTGATATTCTCCTTTAAATGCTTTTTCTCTAGCAGTTACATCAACTCTTGGATTTTTTGTTTTTCTCAGCGTTTTACGATATTTTCTAACTTTTCTGACAGGTTTAGGGTATTTAAATATCTTTTGATATAAAACGAGATAAGTTAAAGCACTGACTGTCGCTATACTTGAAACTATCAGTAAAATCCAAAACAAGAGTATATCTTCCGGTGGTCTAATAACCGTAATAATGACTTCGTATCGCTCAAAAGAGTAATCATCACCTGCATAAGCAGAAATTGTAATAGTATGCGATCCATCAGGGATATTTGATATCACTGCTTCGTAAATTCCATCATTATTAGCATCAGTTAAAGTACCACTTCCGCCTGACCACGTGAAGGAAACAGTAGCATTTTTGATTGTTCCACCAAAATCCAAATCATATAATATGATCTTTAAAGAAACAGTTTCTCCCGGGCGAATATTAATAACAGATTCTCCTGATATTGTCGTGATATTTGTCTTTATTCTTTGAACATCTAGTCTAATACCAATTGTTTGAATTTGGTAATTATTCTTAAAAGCTATAATCGTTAATAATCTTATTCCGATATCTAATTGATTTGTGTTTATTGTAATCGAATAGTGATGAAATATTATACTCTCAGTCAGATTTAACGATAAACCTTCTCCCAATAATTGAACCAAAGCCCCAGAAACAAACTGTCCTGTAGAATCAAAATAATCGATTGTAAAGTTAATTTGAGATCCAATTGGGAGTTCAATAAATTTATCTAAGGTTTTATTTAATCCGTTCATATATAAATAAAGATCTGTTTTTCTCTCTATTATTTCAACAGTAATTTGCAGAGGTTGGGACTCGTAATTCTCCTTTCGAGCAATAATATTTAAGATATCAATTCCTTGCCCTAAAGTTGCCGCATCAATTATTATCGTATACTGTTCAAAAGCGGGACTTTCTGTTAGATAGCCAATCCCTAATAGCTCAACTGTTGCATTAGATAAATGATTTCCGGTAATTAAATCATCGTATGTAATTGTAATATTAATTCTCTGCCAAACTTCAACAATTATATAATTATCTGGATATTGAGAGCCATTTATAAAGATATCTGCGACAGAACCCCGTTCACTTACAAAAATCGTTAGTGATACAGCCGCTGCGCTATAATTCTCAGCTTGTATAGAAATTGTTAAAAATATAGCTCCTAAACCGAAAATAGATGAATTAATAACCCGACTATAATGATTAAAAACGAAGTCTTCGTTCAATCCTCCTGAAAGCCCGCCTCCAGTAATTGTGGTTGACGCCCCAGATATGAAATTACTCGTAAGTGAATCCTTGTACTTAAGAGTTATATTCAGTAACTCGCCTGATGTAATAGTAATAGATTTATCTGTTGTCTTATCAATATCATTTAAGAAAATCTCATCAATAATTGTATCTCTTTGAACAACAGAAATAACAATGCTTTCTAAGGTGATTGAATAATTATCTTGTTTGGCATAAAGTGTTAAGGAGTGAACTCCTAAACCTAATATCGAGGAATTTATTGTTAGATTATATTGATCGTATATAGGATGCTTTACAAAATTACCAATTATTATAGCTCCATCTTTTAATTGT
>DATKTW010000002.1:0-12897 GCA_035530895.1 Candidatus Nanopelagicaceae bacterium | reverse complement strand
GTAATATCTTTGGCTTCTAGCGTCACAATAAATGCAAGTATGAGCGCATCCAGAGTATGGATTTATGGTATATCGACACCAGAACCAAGAATCTGGATACTTTAACTTATTTAGCGCTGTCTTAAATTCTTTATTAATGATTTTAAAATTGTTAGTCATATTATCGCGATCTAATCAGTAAAGCACAATAATACAAGAATAAATTTAAGATTAGTTGTTTCTTCTATAAATAATTTAACTAGAAGGAATATTGAGAAAAAACGCCCGTTATTATTATTATTATTATTAGATAAGTGATAAAAATATGGAAATGGAATGCCGAAAAATGGGCGCTTTTTCCCATAAGAGATATAACATAACTTGATTATAAATCATAACCCAATTATAATATTTTTAAACTTCTGTTATTATTTTTTATTAAAAAATCGAGACATTTTTAATAAATATAAAAAAAAAGGAAATAGGTTATCCAATCATTTGAGTTGAGACTTTATGAGATTTTTTTTTATCGAAGTCAGTGATATTAATAAATCAATGTGAAAAGAAATAATGGATTAAAACCTAATTATTTGATGATATTCGAGCTCAAGCTATTAAAACGATAGAAAAAATATAGAGCATTTTCGTGAAATCATCGTTTCACGATCTGTTTCTATATTAATTTAGAAAACATTAAAAAAAGTGCGCCCTCCGGGATTTGAACCCGGGTCGCAGGGTTGGAAACCCTATATTCTAACCCCTATACCAAGAGCGCAAGGTAAAAATTGAAGAAATTTTTAGAAAAAAAAATTCTAATATTTGTGATTATTATCGATTAAAAAAAAACTTTCTTATACTATTTGGTTATAATATATCGTTAGAAAATTCATAATATCCGATAACTTTACTTAACGCTACCCAAGCGTCAAGAGGATAATGAGAAATTGACACAATTTTATTGCTTAAACTTAATATTTCGTCTGAAAAAAAACCTTTCTGAAAACAACCTACTATAGCTACATAATTTTTAGTAAGATTTTTATCAAATAATTCAGAATGATTTTTCACCAGTTCTCCTTTACTAGAAAGAAGTATAACTTCCTTCTTATCAATGGAATTAACTAATTCACTTAAATTACCTCCACATTCTGAAATTAATAGGAGTTTGTCAATTCTTGTTTTATTTTCTATCAACAATTTTGCCATTAAGCCTTTAAATCTATTATAATTTCTAGCGATTTTTAAATCCGAGTTTATTTCGAATATTTTATTTTCGAATGTATGAAGGTATATTTTTAGATTACCACTTTTATTGGCGATTGATCCTAAAGCATTAAGAAGGCAAACGTGAGTGATGTCAGGGCGCCCTCTTTTTTCAACACCTTTTAGTCTAACCATAGCGGAATGGTGAATTGCGTTATCAAGGAGTTTAGAGGGATATGAATCCTTCTTTAAATTTTTTTGAATGGCAGGATGATTCCTAATATTTGATGGGATGAGTTCTAAGCCGCATTCCACGAAAATTATTGTTAAAGGCATTTTATATTGAGATGATTCTAATTTTTATTTCGTTTATTACTTGATCTTAATAAAGTATCGTGTTGTATGATTACAATCTAAACATGTTGATGATACATGAGAACCTTTACCCTTTGAATGAATTCTGGTTCTGTTATTAATACCTGGGTAGAGAAGCCTCTTACATTTGTGACATATTCTTTTTTTCCATATTGAAGGAATTTGAATCTTTGCTCTTTGTGCATATCGTCTTGCTAAATATACATATCTATTAGCTAATTCTCTATTTTGAGGGAATGTATCGTGTGCTTTCTGAAATAAATATTGCATCCTAGTATCTGCTATTTGTTTGACGATACTCTTATTTCTCCTTTTATTTTTCACCATTGTAGCTAATTCATTATATTTAATTCCCTTTTCTGATATCGTTCAACGATATAATAATTGTTTTTCCTCTGATATCCAATAAGTAAGAATTTGTGGAATTTGATATTTGCTCAGCAATACTTCGGATATTTGCCTTTGTTGCGATTGATTTTAACATCTTAATTTTGATTATTTTGTATTTCTTGAGTAAATACTGTATATGTAATATAAATTCTCCTGTAATTCCCTTCTTCCCTAATGTAGCGTGTGGTGGTGATATTAATACTTTTTTAAACTCGTTTTGATGACTCATTGCCCCAAAATACTACTTTTACCATAAAATTTTTAATCTACTTAATCTTTTTAAATGTATCATATAATATTAAAATTCTTGGTGTAATAATTATTAGCATCTATATCGTTGAACCAGAGAAACTCATTAAAACATTAGCAGAAAAATTAAGAGAATTTCCCGAAATCACGCCACCCGAGGGAAGCGAATTTTGGAAGACTGCATTTTTTAAGGAATTAGCTCCTATCGATTACGAGAATTTCTGGTATATTAGGTGTGCCTCAATTTTAAGAAAGATAAAGAAATTTGGTCCAGTTGGGGTAAACAAACTCAGAAAATACTACGGTGGAAAAAATAGAAAAGGTCCAGGTCTACATCATAGCGCTAAAGGGAGTGGAAAGATCATTCGGGTAGCAATGCAGCAGTTAGAGGATGCTAATCTAATAATGAAGCAAGAAAGGGATGGTAGGATAACTTCACCAGAAGGAACTAGCCTTCTAGAAAGAACCGCCTATGGAATTTTAAGAAAGTAATATAAGCAAATAATACTTCTTGGAGTTAAACTTTGAGCGACGAGGAAGAATTAGAAGCGATTAGGAGAAGGAAATTAGAGCAATTAAAACAGCAGGCAGTTCAACAACAATTAGCAGAAAATCAACAGCAAGAGTTTAACAACCAAAAATACCAGGTAATGCGACAAATATTAAGTCAAGAAGGACGTCAACGATTAGAAAACATAAGAATAGTCAAACCACAATTTGCTGAGCAGATTGAATTGCAATTAATCCAATTATTCCAATCTGGAAAATTACGTGGAGCTACACCGTTACCTGATAAAGAGTTCAAAAAAATTTTAGAAAAAATTACAGCAGGTAGCAAAAAAGAATTTAATATAAAAAAGTAAACTACGAGAATAAGAAAATGGCACGCAATAAAAATTTTCCCTCAAAATTACGAAGAGCTAAGAGTATGAAACAAAGTCGTTCAGTTCCAAACTGGGTTGTCCGGAGAACCGGGGGAAAAGTTAGATCAAGCCCACATTCTAGAAGAGAATGGCGAAATACTAGATTAAAGAGAGATTAAGCATGGCAAAAAAAAAAGCAAAAGAAATCAGTTTAGACGATTTAGAAGAAGAATTAGCTGATGCTGAAGAAAAAATTGAAGAGGAAATTGAAGAAATCGATGAATTCAGTTTAGATGAGATATCTGAAGAAGAGGAAGTTAGCGAAATTTTTGAAGAGGAACTTGAGGAATTAGAAGAAATAGAAGAAGAAAAACCCCCTGAAGAAGAAATTATAGACGAACGAATATATGTAATACCATTAGCTAAAGCACGACGAGGTCCAAGGAATAAACGAGCTAAAAAAGCGATTAGATACCTTAGAGAATTTATGGAGAGACATTTTAAACCAGAATCTTTAGTCATTTCGCAAGAAGTTAACGAGAAGATCTGGTCAAGAGGAATCCAAAAACCTCCAAGAAAAATCAAGATTAGAGCAACAAAGAACATCGATGGATTAGTGGTGTGCTATCTTGCAGAATAGGTTATTAATCTCAAAATCTTCTTACAACTTGTTTTAAAAATTTAGAATTTTTTATGGTCTTCGTCTTTTAATATGTACCCTTTTTACTTAACATATTAAAATTAATTTTATTGATATTAATTCAAAAAGGTGATTAACTATAGCTGATTTATCCTTGATAAAATTCTTTTTTTCAAAAGACCTAAAAAGTATAGACAGAGATGAAGCAAAAAAAAAGGTCCTCGAAAATGGAGGTATCGTTAGGGAAGAAATTTCTAACGATTTGTGGTATTTAGTTACAAGTAATCCAAATGCAAGCTCTGAAAAGTTTAAAAGAGCCAGAAATCTTGGTGTAACTTTTATCGATGAGCTTGATTTTTTAAAGATGATTGAGTAATTTCATAATAGTTTTCTTTCTTCTTTTTTCTTAGTTAGTCTTAATTAAAAAAAAAGAATTAAAATATTGTATGTGTGCTACTCATATTGACTAATCTGGGTAAAATGATGCTTGAATTGTATAACGGTCCTACAAGAAGGGTATTATTTGCAATATTTGAGATCAGATAATCTCTTGCTAATGGAGCTCCAGTATTTGGATTTGCTGCAAAACGCGGATAATTAGAACTCGAAATTGCAATTCTAATCTTGTGTCCTGGTGCGAAAGAATAAGCTGTTGACCAGCAATCAATCAATAATTCGTAAACATCATTTTGATTACCTGACATAAGAACCTCAGACGTATAGTTGTATCTGTATCTAACAGTCAAGGATCCATCAGTAACTAACATTGATCGCCCATCTGGATATACATCTGTCAACTTTATTGTGAAATCTGTGTCCGTACAATTAGATGTAACGAATAAATTGCCCCAAATTCTACCTACTGTCTCCACTGTTTCAGTTAATAAAGGAGTCTCAAATAACAACACATCGGATCGACTTTCTATTGATCTTTGATCCATGGGACCTGCTAAATCGAATGGTTGATTTTGACCTCCTAAATTTGGAACAAGATATCTAGGATCATATAAATAAGAGAAATTTTTATTTACTAAGCCAGCAGAAGTTTTACTTAATCCTCCATCATCAGTGAAGTACCAAGCATCGTCTATATGATCTAATGGCCAATCATATGCATATCTCCAATAATTCCAATTTTTGGAGTCACTTTCAACATCACCCATTAAATAATATGCAACTCTCGCTCCAGTCCAATCAGCGGGAATACCTAACAATGCTTCGTCGAAAATTTCGGTTTCCCAACCGAGTAGTAAATCAAATCCATTAGAATTATCAGGATATAGTAACTCTCCCTGTTGCCCGCCATAAATCGAACCATGAGTCCATGGACCCATTACTAATTTTTGATGACCCTGTGCTCTAGTAGCTCCGAAATCGTCGTAACCGACATAACCATCAAGCGTTCCTTGTAAAAAATGATCATACCACCCACCCACATGAATTCCATAGACAGAAACATTAGAATAATGTGGTCCAATTGGAATTGAAAGCGAGGTAGAATTATAGAGTACATCATTTTTTGGAATCGTTTTAGAAAAAAGCGTATCTATTTGATACTCCCAATTTGATGGAGATGTGCTTTTTATCCACGTTTCAACCGAAGATTTATGATAGGAACCTTGAAAGATAGCGTGGTCAAACATTTCAGGCGTACCAAACCATAATTGTTGAGCAAGCAAACCTTCAGGACCCATTCCAGCGTAATAATATTGGTTAAGGCATAAAGCAGATACTCCAGCACTTGCGATTTTTTTATTACACCAGCTTTGATTCATCAACCACTCAATTGTGTCAACACCATCATTATAAGAATTTACAAATAAAAGAAAATCATTTCCCCCTTCAGAATCATGGGTGCCCCTTAAATCTTGAACAACTAGATGATAATCCTGAAGTAAGTATATAGGAGCATATAACTCGTGTGCCCAACCAGATTTACCATAAGGAGTTCTTACTAAAATTACAGGACGTGGGGCTCCAAAAGATCCAGGAGCAAAATAGACATCTGTAGCGAGATCAATATCGTCTCGCATTGGAACCATAAAAGTTTGCTTTTCTTGAACTTTATAAACTCCAGTCCCGATAATCACTGTTGATGGAAAGGCTATTAGAAAGATTATTAAAATATATTGGAGAACTTTAGGCACTTTCGCGATACGTCTTCTTTGATATTTTTCTAGCAGTTTTTCTGAAGATAACAGCGAAATTTTTAGACCATAATGTAAAAATGCAGCAATACTTACACCTATAGCAGCAATAGAGTAATAATCTAGTGAGATGAAAGTGTACCATAGAATTCCAAATATGGGTGAAAAAACATTGATTAGTTTTCCGACGAATGCTAAATACTTGTTTTCCCTATTTTCAGCAATAATTTTAATGTAATTCCCGCTCATCATTAATGAATAGAATGATATGAAAACAGCAAAAGGTAAATATATCGTTCCAAAGAGTATTATTATTACTTGTTTTAGGATAAAATAAATACCCTCTTTCTGAGCAAATAGAGAATTTTTATTGTCTGAAGTACCGCTACGACTCTTGTAATAATTAAAAACATAGGTGAGACAGTAGAAACCCCTACAAATCAACAAAAGTGGAAGATTTTTCGTGACCATGTCTTCAATTTTTAAAAAACCGAACTCTTCTAAAAGATAAAAGAGTGCGATAATCCAATTTAGCATAATTCATAAATGCTTTTAACTCACTTATAAAGGTTTACGTAAATACCATTTACCTTAGTAAGGTTTTGATCAGCTTGTTTTAAAAAAGAAAAATACAATAATCCATCAAATCATAGTTTAAAATGGAGTATTCTTTTAAAATCATGATTGAATTAGGTTTTGGGAGGAGAATTGCTAAGAACAGAGATTCTAAATGGATTTTAGTAGACCTATTAATCCTACGCATTTTTAATAAAATATTTATGGTTTAGAACTTTATCCAACACATATAGTATAAGTTAGTTTTATTAAATGACGATTTTAAAGTATCAGATTTTTGGAGGGAATTCGGTAGGTGTTTACTTAGCAGTAAATAATTCCTATGGCTTGTACCCCTCTACTCTAATCGCTTCAACAATTGAAATAATTAAAAGTGTATTTAGCGAACCCTTTTTTCCTATTTCGATTAACAATTCCACCTTATTAGGAGTATACACCGCAAGTAATATAAATGGAATAATCGTTCCACACATAATTAGAGACGACGAGCTTCAAAACTTAAAGATGTATACAAAAGATTTAAGCGGTGATTATCAAATAGGAGTTCTTAAATCTTTAGATAATGCGTTTGGGAATTTAATATTATGTAATGATAAAGGCGCAATAATATCTTCTTTCTTAAAGGAGTATAAGAACCTAATTGAAGATACTTTAAATGTTGAAACCGTTGTTTATGAATATGTAAATATTAGTCTTCCCGGATCGATTTCGGTCGCAAACAATAAAGGTTGTTTAGTGCATCCTTTAACAACCGACGAAGAGATCGAAGTTATTTCCGATATTTTAAAAGTTAATGAGACAGACGTTTCTACTGTAAACAGAGGCATACCTTATCTCTCTTCAGGTGCGGTTGTCAACGATCGAAGCGGTTTTTTTGGTAATGCATGCACGGGTCCTGAAATGATGCGTTTAACTAATGTGCTAATGCTTTAAATCTTCTTTTCTAAATCTTATCTTTAGTTCTATTAAAAAAAGCAAAATTTAATATTTTTAAAATTATTATCATGGTTAACTTCGTTGATGCATTGGGAATGTTGACTTATGTCAGAGATTAAGATTTATCGAATAATAGGAACGTACAGAAAAAAGTACAAAAAATATTTATTTCGGAAGGAAGTTCGAGCTTTAAAGGAGAAAGATGCCTTAGAAAAAGCTCTAAGCCAAATAACATCAATAGGTGTTTTAAGAAGGCAAATTAATATTCAGGAAATAAAAGAAATATCTCCTGATGAATCTCAAGATTATCTAATTCGAGAATTATCTCGTTAGATAATTTTTAAAAAAAAAGTTGATTTGTATGGAAGATACTCAAAATTTTGAACAACAATTAAATCAATATAGGTATCTTAAAGAACAGAGAGATATGTTTCAAGGTCAATTCGAAATAATAAATGCTTCTCTTGGAAATCTTTTTAATACTAAACGAACTTTAGATAGTCTTCTCGAAGGTGTTAACGAAAACGACGAAATACTAATCCCCATAGGAGGATTAGCAAGCATAAAAGCAACGATTAAAGACACCAAAAATGTTCTTGTGTCTGTAAACCAAGATACAGTTATTGAAAAAACTGTTGAAGATGCCATTGAATTTTTGTCAAAACTTATCGAGCAGCATAATGTCCAATTAAAATTTCTCAAGGAAAGAATTTTCGCTTTAGATTTAAATCTCCAAGGAATGAATCAAATGCTCCAAACCAGGATGGCGCAAAAATAATTTGTGGTAAACTCTTTTTTTAATTAAATCGATTTTCTATTCAAGTGATCTAGTAAATGAAAAAAATAAGTAATATTTTCTCTACTTTTGTTAAAAAAACACTTACATCCGATAATTTAGAAAGCACATTAAATGAACTTAATTTATTATTAATCAGGAATGATGTGGCCATGGAAACTGCTGATGTTATTTGCCAAAAAATTGGTGAATCTCTGAAAGGTGAACAAATAAGTCGTTTAACAAAAAAAAAAAAGTTTCTTTTAGATATTTTAAGAGAAGTTGTTAAAGAAATTTTAACTCCTGAAAGAGAGATCAATTTAATTGATGAGATTAGGAAGATCAACACTAAAGATAAGCCCTATGTTATCTGTTTTTTAGGAGTTAATGGAACTGGCAAGACAACAACGATTGCAAAGATAGCTCATTATTTAAAAAAGAATAATATATCTTCTGTAGCAGCAGCTTCAGATACTTTTAGGGCTGCTGCAATAGAACAATTATCCTACCATATGCAGAATGTTGGAATTAGAGTTATTAAACACGAATACAAATCAGATCCTGCGAGTGTTGCGTATGATGCGATTCAACATGCAAAAGCAAGAAATATTGATGTCGTTTTAGTAGATACTGCAGGAAGACAAGTTAGTAATAAGAATTTGATGAGAGAAATGCAAAAAATTGTGAAAGTGGCTGAACCTGATCTAGTTTTGTTTATTGGCGACAGTCTTGCGGGCAATGACGCATTAACTCAAGCAAAAGAATTCAATAAAAGCGTGGGAATAGACGCAAATATCCTAACTAAATTTGATGCTGATGCAAAAGGAGGGTCTGCATTATCAATTTCATATGAAACAAAAAAACCAATTCTTTTTGTTGGTATTGGACAAGGTTATGACGATCTGGAACCCTTCAACAGTCAATTATTCATTTCTAATATACTAGGTATAAAGGAAGATTAGAAAACCAATTACCAAACTAACAGTTAAATTTTTTAAATATTTATTTTTAATCTATTTGTGTCAAATAATTATCCTAAATATGAAAAATATGCAAAGTACGAAAAAGGGAAGAAACTATCCCTTTACGAACGATTTGGCGTGTTCTTTCAAAATACGAAAAGAATTATTAAAATTGCTAATAAACCAGGAAGGAAAGATTATTTTCTAGTTTTTAAGATATGTGCTATTGGAATATTAGTGCTAGGATTATTATCCTATGTGATTCAACTTATCTTTACTCTAGTAAATTCTATTTTAGGAATTCGTTAGAGTTTTTAAATTATACTTCTTTTCATCTTTAATTAAAATAGATTTTATTGTTGAATTTTATGAAAGTGGCGTTAACCTATAATAGAAATCTTCATTTCAAAGCTTCTGTAAGAAGTTTTAAAGATTTCAATGTTGATGAGCCTGAATCTTTTCATGGAACAGATTTAGGACCAAGCGCAGTAGAATATTTATTAGTTGGTATTGGAGGCTGTTTAGGAACAACATTCATCTATTGTCTTCAAAAAAGGAACATAGAATTAAATGAATTTAAAGTATTAGTTGATGGTAAAATAGCTCATGTTGGTCATAAGAAACTTTTAAGATTAGTTAATGTGGATGTTGAGATGAAATTTTCTGTAAAGGAAACTACTTCAAAAGAAAATATTAATAAATGCGTAAAAGATTTTAGGGAAAACTGTATCGTATCAAACTCAATAGCAGAAGGATTGCCTATTAAAGTTAATTGCAACCAGATTTAACGTTTAACTATCAGGATTATTAATGAAAGAAAAAAAATGGTAAAAAAACTTTTTAAGCTCAAAAGAAATAAACTACAATATGATCTGGTACTCTTAATTCTTCCTCTTTGTTCTTACATGCGATAAATTTTATTTTCATACTTATTATAAGTGGCATCAATCGTTTGGTTAGAATTCCGTCTATTATAAGAAATTGAGTCTCTTTAAACTCTTTAATTTTTTCAAAGACTTCTCCTACTGGGAGTTCAAATAACTTCTCCAAACTCTTATTAAATCCTATGCTATGCCCGGGTTCTATTTTTTCGAGGCTTTCGATTATTGCTTTCTGATTTTTTACCTTTAACTTCTTAAGCAATTTCTGCAACAAAGTATCTTTTACAGTAACTTCCTTTTTCTGTTTGTTACTAAATGTTTGGTTATCCGCTGCTGGTTTTTTGTTCTGTAGAGCCTTAATCATTTGTTTACGAGTAAGTTCCTCGACTTCTAAGCCTTCAGGTGCTCTAGCTACGAAATCAACTTTTGCTAATTGTAACAATTCATTCAATATAATAGTCCCCCCTCTATCCCCATCTAGGAAAGCTATTACTGGATTTTTGGTCTTTATTAATTTTACAACAGATTTTGGAACTTGTGTCCCCTGCACAGCAATTGTATTCTTAATTCCTATTCGCAATAGGTTTAAAACATCTGCTCGACCTTCAACGATTATTATTTCTTGGCTAGAATTAACATTGGGACCTGCGGGTAAGTTTTCTGGACCCCAAGATGTTATTTCTCCAAGGTTAATATCTGCGTCGATTTTATCTTCGATTTCGCTAGGTTCTAAAGAATTCTGATCCCATTTTTTTAATAATTCTGCAGCACGCTCAATAATATGTTTACGTTTAGTTTCTCTAACATCTCTAATGTCCAATAATTCGATTTCAGCCTCACATGGACCTACACGAGAAACAGTTTCTACAGTCGCCGCCAGCAGAGCAGTCTCTTTACGAGTTAGGCTAGAGGGGATTTTAATGATTCCTTCGGATATCCCTTCAGCAGATTCATTATCAACCTCAATCCTCCCGATTCGTCCAGATTTTTGAAGATCTCTTAAATCTAAGTCTAAGAGTAGCCCCTCAGTTTGTCCAAAGATTGCTCCCACTATGTCTGATTGCGCAACAACACCTTTAATGCTAAACTTTGCTTCGATAACATATTTAGTAGTAAAATCTACATTATTAGCGGTAATCATAATCACTCCTTTTTTCTATTTATTATTTGATTTCATCAAAGAATCTAAAATTAATTATAAACTTATAAAAAGAAGTAAAATCCAACTAATAGATAGAAACTGATGTTAAATTGATTTTTTCTAACTAAAATCTTGAATACTTTATCTTTTGAGATAGTTTTATTTATCTTTATTAAGCTTGAATTATGAATCTACTTCGTGTATATCGTTATAAGTTTGGATAATAATTTTAATTTAATACTTTGATTGATTTTTTTTTTTGATTGATTTGGGTTATTATTTTATTTAATTGATGATAGTTTTTGAAAATTTTACTTATTCTATTAAAATTTTAATGATTATTAATATGAATGGTTAATTTATTTAAAAAATCTATAAATAATTAACATTTTTTTGATGATTAGTTTATAAGAATAATTTATTAAATTTATCTTTTTTCAATTTAAAAATAAAAGAAGAATTAACCTTCATGGTTATATTATCTCCATAATGTTATAATTTTGTGTCCACATCGAGATACAATTTTAAATACTAAATTCATTATAAAATTATAAAAAAAATTGTACCTAAAAGAGAATATTTTATCCGAATTAGAGTATTTGGCTAAATTATTAAAAGTAAATAAATAAAACTTGATTTATAAAAAAAAATTAAAAGGGTGTTAGTACAATGGATGAAAATGACAATACATACAATAAATTGGAAAATAATGTTATTTATATAAAAGAGAATTTTAAGAAAAAAGGAAAAGAATATGGTATTGTGAAATTTAATAAGAGACAATTTGATGCATTAGCAGAAAGCATAAATTTACAATCTGTCTCTCCATCAGTTTCTCCAAAATTTAGTCAGAGAATAGAACAATTTCTATTACCTCGAATTGAAGAAGTAAATAGAATAATGTACTCATTACAACCATTTCCTGATGAATTGGGTATTGAAATATCAAAAGAAAATTATACCGATATTCTTGAAGGTCTAACTTTTGGTAATGTTATTAGCGGGTTAAAGGATCGGAATTATTCTGCAGAGGAATTAAAGAAAACACTCAAAAAAATCAAATTTGATAAATATAAATAGATTTTTTTAAACTTTTAAAAAATTTTTTCAATTCAAATCTTTTTCGTCTAATAATTTAAGTATTTGTTATTAAAGCAATAAAAATTATCAAAAAATAATAGAGATCTGAAATTTTGGTATATCATCTCCATAAAATGCGATTTTATATTTCATGTTTATAATTTTAATTGCATGAGTCTTTATTGGAACGGAAAATTATTAAGAGACATATCAAAAAATGCAAAAAAAAGAACAAAATACCGAATCAATACTGATATTGGTCGATTTTATTTCTATTTGGAGGAAAATAAGAATTCTGACCAACCCTCTATTTCTGGAAGGTTAGTGTTTTTTCCTAAAAAAATTCAGTAAATTGATGTCGAATTATTAAAATTCTTGAATTTATTTTATATAATTATCATATTTGTTATTATTTAATTTCTAATTTTAGAGTTAATCTGTGTTTAGTATGATTGAGAAGATAATAGTTTTAGGTGGAAAAGGTGGTGTGGGAAAAAGCAGTATAAGTGCTGCGACTGCAGTACTATTGTCAGATTTATTACCAGAAAAGAAAATTCTCCTCATTTCTTTTGATATGGCACATAATTTATCAGATCTCCTATCAAAAGATATAGGAAACATAATTACTCCCATTACGAGTAATTTATGGGCGATTGAACCTGATGCAAATGAATACGCTGAAATATATACAAAGGATTTA
>DATKTW010000001.1:0-9029 GCA_035530895.1 Candidatus Nanopelagicaceae bacterium | reverse complement strand
TTGACTCGGAATTTAATACAAATAGCAAAAGTAAATAAGGAAAATTCTTTAAAAATCATAAAGACTCAATAATGAACCATATTCCATATTTCCATAAGTTTAACATCTTATACTTCTTTTATTTGACTTCTTCATCTAATTCCTTTAAATCCTTTTTTTAATACTAAGCTTACAAGAAAATGACTGATGCAGGAAAACACTCTTCATTTTTTTTCATAATATAATCTATAACCATGATTATAATTATGTTGATCCAATCCTTCTTGTTGCTGCTTCTAAGATTTTATTTAACATTTCCTTATAAGTGATATTTGCAAAATTACACATTTTTGCTAGATGACCATCCCAACACCAACCGGGGTTAGGATTTACTTCTAAAAGTTTAGGATTTCCTTTGGCATCCAAGCGCCAATCAAATCGTGCATAATCTTGACACTCTAATCGTTCAAATAATTTTAGAGAACAACTTTCAATAATTTCAATTGTATTTTGTGGAAGAGCTGCAGGAATAGATTTAATATTCCAATAAGGAGAATCTTTTAACCATTTTGCTTCATAACCACATATTTTTGGTAATCCTGGAGGTAAACTTGAATAATCTTCTTCTATAATTGGAAGTATAATATAATTATCAGGTAGATTTCCGATAATTCCAACAGTGAGATCCTTGTCAGGAAGGAATTGTTCCACTAAAATAGGTTTATCATAGCCAAATTTTTCACGAATATCGGCAATTGCACTTAATAATTCCTCTCCATCTTCCACTACGCTTTTCTGAGTAATTCCAAAACTAGAGTCCCCAAAATTAGGTTTTACAATTGCTGGGAAGTAAAGGGGTAAATCTATAATTTTTTCTCCAGGTTTAATGAAAATTGCTTCAGGAACAGGAATCTCTAATTCTTTTGCTATGCCTCTTACTAAGGATTTATCGTAACAGAAGGCGAGACATTGAGGCCCAGATCCCGTATATGGAATTTTTAGAATTTCTAGCAATGCAGGTATATGTAATTCCTTTCTAGCTTCATTATAATAGCCCTCATCACATAAATTAAAAACAAAATCAATTTTTCCTTTTAAATTTTGCAAATCTTGAATAATAGTGGTGTGATTATCTAAATATGAGATTTTATATTCATCAAACTCCTTTAGAACAGCTTTTAATTGATTTATTGTAAAGAAGTCGTCATTATCAAATTTATGTAGGGGTTTAAGTATATCAGGTTTTTTAGGATCTCCAAAGATTACAACGATATTTCTTTGAATGATTTTTTCTTTCGTTTTAATCGGTGTCCATTCTTTTTCAACTATTCCGCTAACAATAATTCTTTTTTCCATCATACCTAAATCTTGATCCCTTTGAGAATCAGGAGTAATTGAACCATGAACAATTACATCATTAAAACCTACCTTCTTCAATAACTCTGAAATCCCATCTTGAGAATATAATCTTTCTGCATAAAACTGATCCACTAATACTCCTTTATTAACATGGTTTATCACTTCACGTGAAATCAATTTTTGTTCGTCTAATGATAAAGATCGTTCTCGACATACAAATAAATTCTTATCAATCCATTCCCATGAACGTGTTTGAAAATTGTTTCTAACGTATTCTCCATCAGTTATATCTATCAAAATTTTTCCCCCTGGTTTTAATACGCGGAAAGCTTCTCTTAGTACTTGAATATCATCGTTAATTGATTCAAAATATCCAAAACTATTGCCTAAAATCAAGATAAAATCGAACGTGTCTGGATTGTATGGTAGTTTTCTAGCGTCACCTTCTTGAAATTTACATAAAAGTCCGCTTTTTTTTGAATTTGATTTAGCTTTTTGAATTAAATATCTTGAACGATCTAAACCATATATATTTTTAAAACCTTTATTCGCTAATTCAATAGAGTGTCTTCCTTGACCACAACAGAGATCAAGAATTTGATGTTCTGGTTGAAAATTCAAGATGTTAGAAAAGTAATTCACTTCAAATTCAGTAATGCTATGGTCTTCTACTACATCACCATCTGTTTTTAAATAATATGCGTTGAATATCCTTTTCCACCAATCTTTTTTGACATATTCTTCTAAGTTACCAACAGGTCCAAAACATTTTAGTGTGTGTTTTTCTTTGCTTTCAAAAGTTCTTTTTTTTTTATCTCTGCTTTCTGTTTGATTTGGCATTATTATTTTATATTTGATATTTTAATTTAGATAAATTCTGAAGAAAATAAAGATATTTTAACTTGAATGATGCTGTTAATGATTTATTTAGGTTACCAAAAAGATTAACACAGGGATTAATCACTCTTAAAAGATCAATTGTTTTGTTATATCTCATCTATTTTTTAATCGGTTAACTTAATAATCTATTCAAATTTAATTATACTTCATTAAGTTAAAAATTTGTTATTGAAACTATATAAAAACAAATTGTTTTAAAAATTTTTGCTCTATATTTTTTTCATGCAATACAAAATTTAATGAGATTAAAAATCTTGGTATTAATAAGATAATCCCTAAATCAAAGAAAGGGGATAAAAATATAATCTAATGAGATAAATATATGCTTGATTTAACGTGTTTTCCTCTCTTTAAATGTATTTTTGAATATTATATGATTAATAATAATAACTTTTTCTTTAATTTCAAGAATTAATATTTTATGCTAAAAAAATGCTTAATTTTGAATTTATTAGAGAGAATAAAGACCTACTCAACTTTATTAAAGATTAGTAGGCATTTAGAAGTGATTGCTTTAAAGGCTTATAAATATTAGAAATCCAAAATTTATAATTCCACCAATCAGTAAAGCCAAAAATATCTCTAAAAGAGATATCTGAATAGCAAATTTCCAACTGGTTTGTTTAGCAAGAATAATAATAGTTGCAAAGCAGGGTACGTAAAGCATAGTAACCAGCGAAAATACAACCATCTGAATCGGAGTTAATAATTCTAGAAGACTAACATTTAAAGAATTAGCCAAAATTGATAAGAGTACTAAAGTTAACTCCTTCCTTAGAATTCCGTATATTAAAAACACGCCAGTTATAGCAGGAAGCCCTAACCATAATACTGTGACAGGACTTAAAATAACATTTACCGGCTCTAAAGCGTTGAATATTAATAAAATTTCTAAAATTATTCCAAATATTACCATTATAGGCATAGCTTTAAATATAAATTCTTTAGATCGAACCCAGGTTTGTTTAAAAATAACGACATAATTGGGTAATCTATATTCATGCATTTCCATTATTAGTTCTGTACATTGACCAGGTAGCGTTTTATTCAAAATTCGCCCAACTATAAAAATAACTGAGAAATTAATCAGGAATAAAATTAATATCCAATAAAAACCTAAATATCGTCCCACCAATCCTAACACGACGGTCATTGTTGCTGCACACGGTACAAGAGAAGTAAGAGCTACCGATATTTTCTTCTCCCTTTCAGTTTCCATTATTCTACATCCCGCGCATGCAGCCACATTACACCCAAATTTTAAAATCATCGGAATAATCGTTTTTCCATGAACTCCAAGAGAATGCATTATTTTATCCATAAGAAACGCTGCTCTTGGTAAATAACCCGAATCTTGTAGAATTTCTATCGCGAAAAAGAACGGTATTACATAGACTAAAACGCCTCCAACGGCTCCTAATAAACCTCCTACGCCTCCATCCCAGAGAATTTTAACCCATATGTTATTTTCACTAAAACTAGCGTAAATATGGTCACTCCATACTATGAAAACGTCGTCAATCAAGCCAGCAATGAAATCTCCTAAAGAAAAAGTAAAGAAATATATTCCAAATAATACCGCAATCAAAACAACATATCCAAAAATAGAATGAGTAGTAAGGTGATCAACAAAATCTGTAAAAGTTCTCTTTTTAATATCCTTCTTTAGCTTAGTTATAAGAACTAAATCTATTATTTTCTTTATATTGCTATAAATTTCTGATGATATAATTGTATGAATATCCTCGCCATGCAGATTTTCAAGTTCCTCTCGATATTTATTTGATGATGTAATAATTGAATTTCCTTCTTCATTGTCCGTAAAAAAATTTATAACTTCGCTATCGTTTTCCAGTAATTTAATAGCCAAAAACCTTGAGGGATAATTACTTGAAGATAAAATTTGTCGATAACTATTTAACTTTTCAATTAAACTTAAAATTTTTAATTCTACTTCTTTTCCGAAAGATGTTACCTGATCCAAGTCTGGAAATTTAAAGCTTCTTTTGATTCTTTCCTTAGATTCACTTTTTTCTTGAATATGTTCAACTCGATAATAATGATGACTGTGATGCTTTGATTCTACTGATTTTCTTCTTTTATAATGGTGGTGGGGATGACGATACACTACAAGCTCAATTGCTTCTTCTAATAGTTGGTGGACACCAGTTCCGTGAATTGCAACCATAGGAAGAACAGGTAATTTAAAAATCCTTTCTAGTTCTTCAAAATCTAAGTCAATATTCCTTTTTCGCAATAGATCCATCTGATTTATAGCTAGAATCATCGGTACTTTTAATTCTAGCAATTGAAAGGTGAAGAATAAATTTCGCTCTAAATTAGTAGCATCGATAACATTTATGATAATATCTACATCTTCGGATATAATATATTCTCTACTTACAATTTCCTCTAAGGAAAAAGTTGAAAGAGAATATATCCCAGGTAAATCTACGATATTAAAATGGTAACCTAAAAATTCTAAATATCCTTCCATTCGTTCAACAGTTTTTCCCGGCCAATTTCCAATTGTCTGACTAAGACCAGTAAGTTGGTTGAAGATAACAGATTTTCCAACGTTTGGATTACCTGCTAGAGCGATGTTTATAGTGTCTTTGAAATTTTTAACATTTCTAGATTTATTGTTTGGCGAATGACAACTCATTATTAATACGCTTGTATGTTTTTTTAAAAATAATTTACAATTTTGGATGTTTTTTATCTTAATTTGTAATCAAAATTAGGTTAAACAAGTTTCATTACATTCTACTATAATTTTGGAAGCCAAGCCCCTGCCTATTACTAACGAAGAGCCTTTTACGATTATTTCTAATGGTCCTTTGAAAGGTGCATTTTTAGTCTTTGTTATTTTTACGCCCGGCACAACGCCTAGATTAGCGAGCCGAGTTTTTGCATTTTGACCAGCGTTTACGCGTAACACAACGACTTCTTCCCCCTTTTCACATTCAGTTAGGCATTTAATTAGAGATGTTCCTATTATTCGTTTTTCTTTGTTGTTAATTAGTTCATCATGCATTTTCTTTTACTCAAATTATATTCACATCTGTCAATTAAATTATAATTTAAAGTAATTTAAATCTTTTAGTTATAATTAATTATGTGAAATAAATCTCTTAAAAATGGATTTTAAATCTTAAATTCTTTGAAAATTATGGTTATAACTATATGAATTAAATATTTAAAAAGAAATTTTATATATACAGTTCTATATTTAAACAAATTTGTGAAGTTGGTCTTTATTTTAGAATTAGTATGTTGTTAATAATATTTGATCATTTCTTCAACTATTCATACTGAGAGAGAATTGAGTCCAAAGGTTTTTTTGCATATTATTTTTATCATTCTTATAAGCACGAGATATGACTTAATAAAAATCTGTTTTTTAAAATTAATATAAGGTGTTAAATTTTGAGTGATTTAGAAGGTTTGACAAGAAGATTGTTAATACAAAATAAAACTGACGAAGAAATTCTTAAAAGATTAGTCCAAGAATACACTGATTTTAAGGATATTGATAAAGAGTTGGCATATACATTTGCAAATGCAATTTTAACGGAATGTAAGAGAAGCGACGTAAGTAACGTCTCAGAACCGTTTATTAAAGACTTATTAGAAATAAATAAGGCAAATGTGACTATGGGGAAACAGGGTGTGGGATGTCGAGGCGTAGGGGATTTTTTTGTTCATAAATTAATAGCAAATTTATCAGAAACTAAAAAGAAACCATTCCTATCTCCGACTTCTTTGGATGATGCTGGAGCGGTTAAATTGTCTGATGTGGGTATTTTAAATGGAACGAAAGACATTTTAATTGTCTCAAAAATGGAGGGAATCCACAGCCGACTCAGTGATTTTCCTTTTGTTTGTGGATTTCATGTTACTCGAGCGTGCTTGCGAGATTTGTACGTAAAAGGAGCAGAACCAATTTCCATTATGATTGATATTCATTTAGCTGATGATGCCGATGTAGGAAAATTGTTTGATTTTATGGCAGGAGTTTCTACAGTTGCCGAATTATCAGGAGTACCAATAACTGCAGGTTCTACATTAAGAATAGGGGGGGATATGGTCATTGGAAATAGGTTAGTGGGCGGAATTAGTGCGGTTGGCGTTGCTCGTAACAAATTATTAGCGAGACGCAACATTCAGGTTGGAGATAAAATTTTAATGACTGAGGGTGCTGGAGGCGGAACTATAACGACAACAGCCATATATTCGGGAAACCATAATGTCGTAAACGAAACGATGAATATTAAATTCCTAGAGGCTTGTAATGTCTTGTTAAAAAAAGAATATCTTAATGACATTAGGGCGATGTGTGATGTTACAAACGGGGGTCTTAGAGGAGATTTATACGAAATAAATTACGAAGCGAAATCAGGCGTAACAATCTATGAACAGCGCGTACGAGAGCTTGTTAATCCCGTAGTGTTAGAATTATTAGAAAAAGTGGGAGTTGATTATTTAGGAGTATCTCTAGATGCACTTCTAATTTACTGCTCGGGAAATATATCTGAACAGGTAATTAGTGATTTGGCAGCAAAAAATATCAAATGTGCTGAAATCGGCTATGTAGACAATTCTAATCAGGTAAACATGATTTTTGAGGGAGAAGAGAAAAAATCAATACTTCCACAATTTAGAGAATCTGCTTACACTAAAATTAAACAAGAAATAGGAGAGGAAACTCCCGAATTGAAGTTAGAAATGGAGAGTATGATTGAGAATGCAGCTATAGAGGCTTTGAAAAAAAGACAAAAAATCATTGATTACATTAAAAAACAAAGTGTCATGAATGTTTAAAGCTTCTTTATACCATATAATTTAGTCTTCTTCATTAAAAGTAAGAATTTCGTTTAGTGATCCAGACCTAAATCCTTCTAAATCAACCGTAATGTAACAAAAACCTAGCTGTTTGAATTTAGTTTTAATTTGTTCAATATTTTTGTCAGTCATAACCGTCATAATATCTTCAGGCATAAGTTCAATTCGTGCTAGCTTTCCTTCGTGAAGTCTGACTCGTAATTGATTTAAATTGTATGAGTTTCTCAAGAATTTTTCAGCCTCCCTAATCATATCTAATTTCTCCTCGTTGATATCTTGATCGTAGGGTATACGCGACGAAAAACAGGCCAATGAAGGTTTCGATTGCACTTCTAAGTTAAAGTATTTGCATATCTCTCTAATCTCTTGTTTGTTAATCTTGAAATCTATATAAGGAGTAGTAATATTTAATTCTTTTAATGCTTGCATTCCTGGTCTATAATCTGATAAATCATCTATATTTGATCCATCTAATATTAAATCAAAACTCCTTTCTTCCTTAATTTTTATGATATCCTCATATAAGCCTGTTTTACAAATGTAACACCGATTTTTAGGATTAACCCTGAAATTTTCATCCTTTAAGGGATCACGCTTAATTATCAAATGGGTTATGCTGTATTTTTTTGCAAATTCACTAGTTAATCTAATTTCGTCATCAGGATAAAGGATTGATTTTTCTGTTACAAGCAATGCTTTTTTAGCGTATTTATTTGAAAGAAACGCTAATAAACTACTGTCGACTCCTCCAGAAAAAGCAATTATTACTTTTTTATTTTCTAAAAAGGATGTAAGGTTCTCAAGCTTACCTCTCAGATTCTTAGACAAATCCATCGTTATTCTAATTCCTTAGAAAACTTGATGAGTAATAAATTTTTATTTTAGAAATCATAAACAATACCAAGATTTAAATACTATGTTTAGTATAGTATTGATAAGACACTATAAAATAAATACTATTTTGAAAAAGGTGCACTAAAACTGATTAAAAAAGTAGAAGGAATGGACACTGAATTTCAAGAATACGCTTCCAAGTTTGAATCCGAAATAAATCGAGGTATTTCAACTCTCAGCATATTATCTATAATCAATCAATATGGAGAAAATGGTGTACATGGTTATCAAATCTCAAAAGATCTTCTAGAACAAACGCATAAAAAACTAGTTATTGAAGAAGGAACGCTTTATCCAATATTAAGAAAACTCGAAGACGACAGGATAATAAAATCTGAAAGAGAGAAAGAAGGAAGGAAGAGAAAATATTATTACCTTACAGTTTATGGGGAGAAAATATACAATTATTTATCAGGATTTTATTCAATACTCACTGAAGCAATCTCACCATTATTCGATGTCAGTGTCCATTTAAAACAACACAAATATTTATATTGTCCCGCATGTGCCAACAAAATTGATCTTCAAAATTTAGAAGCAAAATATTGCGATGTGTGCGGGCACTATATTGAAAAAGAATTAGACGAAAGAGGTTTAGCAAAATGAATGAAAACAACATGAATTATTCCGTTAGAGAATATATAAAAGAAGTTGAGAAGAATCTTCCTGAATGGCTCAAAAATAAGAAGGAACACAAAGAAATCTTGGCTGATTTGGAAGAACATTTATGGAGTAAAGCAGAAGAATTATCAGAAACTGGTGAACCAGATGAAAAATCGGTTATGCTAGCAATAGAACACATGGGCACTCCACAAAATATCGCCAAAGAATATAAACGGCGGGGAGAACCTAAATACTATATTACGAAAGAATTAGCCCCTTCATACATCAAGGCTCTCTCTACAGTTTTTGGTATTATTGTAGCATTGGTGATTATTGGGTTGATAGTGAGTTTTTTCACTGGAGATAGTTCATTTGAAACATTAATTGGAGGTCTTTTTACCGGAATTCAAACAGGACTTCTTCTATCTTTCACAATTGTAACAATAGTA